>DQUR01000282.1 GCA_015662175.1 Thermococcus paralvinellae
GCAAAAGGGGACAGGGTTGCTATAGTGACCAACGGTGGTGGCGTCGGGGTTATGATGAGCGATGGTTTGCTCGAGAGGGGGCTTAAGCTGGCTCAGCTCAGTGATGAGACTAATGAGAAGTTTGCAAAAGCTATTGAAGAAGGAAAGTTGCCCCACCACATGAGCTATGGAAATCCAATTGACGTTATCGGGGATGCCCCATCAAAGAGATACGAGCTGGCAATGCGCTATGCTCTCGAAGACCCGAATGTTGATGTTCTCGTTGTCATTGCGTTGTTCCAGAGCCCGGCGTTGGATGAAGGTATAGTTGATGTTATGGAAAGGGTGCAAGAGTATGGAAAGCCGATAGTCTTTGTTGCCCCTGGTGGAAAGTATTCAGAAAAGATGGCGCGCAAAATTGAGGAGAAAGGGGTCCCAGTATTTGAGACCGTTGAGGATGGTGTTGATGCGGTCTATGCCCTTGTCAAATATGGGAAGCATTTATGTGAGGACAGAAAACTTTAAATTCTCCTCCTGCACTTTTTAAACCATGTTCGGTGGTTGCTTTTGGCTTAGTTGATGTTAAAATCAAAACTCTTTTACCTGGGTTAATTTATTTTATCAGAGCTTTTGGAGGTGCTTTTGATGGCTGAATTCAAGGTTACACCATGGGATGTCGAAGGAATGGTGGATTACGACAAGCTGATAAAGGAATTTGGAACACAACCACTGACGGATGACCTTTTGGAAAAGACAGCCGTGCTAACAAAAAGTGAACTGCCAATTTACTTTAGGAGGAGATTCTTTTTCTCCCATAGAGACTATGACCTCGTGCTGAAAGATTATGAAGAGGGGAAAGGTTTTTTCCTATATACAGGAAGAGGCCCAAGCGGGCCAATGCACATCGGCCATATAATCCCTTTCTTCGCAACGAAGTGGCTCCAGGAGAAGTTTAAGGTTAACCTTTACATCCAGATTACGGATGATGAGAAATTTCTATTTAAGCCAAATTTAAGCTTTGATGATGCCAAGAAATGGGCTTATGACAACATTCTGGACATAATTGCAGTTGGCTTTGATTCCGATAGGACTTTCATATTCCAAAACAGCGAATTCACAAAGATTTATGAAATGGCAATTCCGATAGCAAAGAAGGTAACCTACTCAATGGCCAAGGCTGTATTTGGTTTCACAGAGCAGAGCAAGATTGGGATGATCTTTTACCCAGCGATTCAAGCCGCTCCGACCTTCTTCGAGAAGAAGCGCTGTCTGATTCCAGCGGCGATAGACCAGGACCCCTACTGGAGAATTCAACGCGACTTTGCCGAGAGCTTGGGGTATTACAAAACTGCCGCACTCCACAGCAAGTTCGTTCCTCCTTTGACGGGATTGGAAGGAAAGATGAGTGCAAGCAGGCCCGAAACTGCTATTTATTTAACTGATGATCCAGAAGAGGCAGGCAAAAAGATATGGAAGTTTGCCTTAACTGGTGGTCAGCCAACTTTGAAGGAGCAGAGGGAGAAAGGCGGGAATCCCGAAAAGTGCGTTGTCTTCAAGTGGCTTGAGATATTCTTTGAGCCAGATGATAAAGCTTTGCTTGAGAGATACCACGCTTGTAAGGGTGGTTCCCTGACGTGTGGAGAATGTAAGCGTTACCTCATAGGGAAAGTCCAGGAATTCTTAAAGGAACACCAGAAAAGAAGAAAGAAGGCTAAAGACGAAATTGAAAAATTTAAGTACACCGGAAAGCTTGCAAAAGAGCAGTGGGACAGAGCAATTCCAGGACCCTTGAGGAGATGATTTCCTTTTTTGGTATGGGCAAAATCTTTTTCAAAAACTTCAACTGATTCGAATATTTTGCACGCCAATTGTGTCCTCTTGTGATCATGTATGCATTTGAACGATTATTTGGGTTCTGTGAAGCTCACATTTTTTATACAGCAAAGTATATGTGCGCCGAAAAAGTATCATTCATTGGTGGTGAAAATGAAAAAGGGAGAGGCTCTTGCCACGTTGATTGGAACGCAAATAGGTGCCGGTGTTTTGGGTCTTCCCTATGCGGCAAAGTCTGTTGGGTTGATTCCGGCTCTTGCAGTTCTGTTTGCTGTAATGCTGCTCATGTTGATGACTGCTTACATAATTCTTGATTTCTCTGCAAGGATGGATGGTGCTCAGCTGAGCACAATTGCACGTAAGGTTCTTGGGAAACCCGGGGGTTGGGTAATGCTCCTTAGCATTACAACAATGAGCTTTGGTGCCCTCCTTGCTTATATAGCGGGTATGGGTGGTGTGATGGCAAGCCTTTTTGGAGTCAATGAAAAGGTTGGGGCTGTCGTATTCTGGATGCTTGCCTCACTCGTCGTTTATCTTGGAGTGGAAGCGAGTGGAAAGAGTGAGCTTGCAATGAGCTTTATAATGCTTTTTTTGTTCATTGTGGTGGCTGTGATGCTCCTCCCCAAAGGAAAGGTCGAAAACGCACTTTATATGAGTTTCAATGGTATATGGACCATAATCGGGGTTTCAATATTTGCGCTTGGCTGTCACAGCGTCATTCCCGATGTCTATAAGGCCATCGGTGACTATAAGGAGATGAAAAGGATCATATTCTTGGCGTTTTTCATTCCAACAATTATTTATGCCGTTTTCATGGCGTCCTTCCTGCTGGTTTTTGGTCACAGTACGCCTCAGATAGCAACACAGGCCCTTGAGAGTTTGTATGGAAAAACCGGATGGCTGGTGGGAAATTTAATACCGCTGTTTGCAATAACAACAAGCTACATAGGGATCGCCCTTGCACAGGTGGATAACTTCAGGGAATTTCTTAACCTTCCAAGAAATGTTGCATGGGCATTAACCGTAATCCCGCCGCTTGCCGTTTATCTTGCTGGCGTAAGAGACTTTGTTAAGGTTCTCGGAGTTGCCGGTGATACTGGAGACCTTTTGGCCTTCATAGTGCTCCCTCTTGCAATATATGTTGTTTCAAAATTCTCACATGCCGAGGCTTTGGATAGCAGTTCTATGTGATTCACTTTTATATTTTTGGTTTTTGATGGAAGTCGAAGAAAATAAGAAAAGCTTGCCTTTTGGAAATGGTTTTTATGAGGTCAATCCGAGCAAAATAACATGCCTTGGAAGGAACTACGCTGAACATGCAAAAGAGTTAGGTCATGAAATTCCAAAAGAACCTGTAATTTTCCTCAAACCTCCTTCCGCTTTGATAGGGCCGAATCAAACTATAATCCTGCCACGAAGAAGCAAAGAGGTTCATCATGAAGTAGAGCCTGCCGTTATTATTGGATAGAAAATCTTGGGCTATACAATTCTGCTTGATATTACCGCAAGGGATCTGCAGTGGGAAGCCAAGAGGAAGGGTCTACCCTGGACAGTAGCTAAAGGCTTTGATACCTTTACTCCCGTTGGACCGAGAGTTGTTCCAAAAGAAGAGCTTAATCCCGTTAGGGATAGGGCTGAATGTTAACGGGGAAGTCAGACAGCTCTCAGGCAAGATGATCTTCAAAATTCCAAATGAATACATCTCTCTTGAAAGGGGACGATATAGTTGCAACCGGAACTCCAGGGGCCCTTTAAGGCACGGCGATATCGTTGAGGTAAGGGTATAGGAACGTTAAAAGAGGCAAATTCATTCCACAACATACAGGTGAACCCTTAGCCCACCGTGTCCCACCACCCGGTGATGCAGGATTCTAAACCCGTTCTCTTCAAACGCATTTTCAATCGCTCTTTTTTCTGTCGTTAGGAAAACCCCCCTCCTCTCTAAAACCTTCGACAGCTCGGAGAAGAAGTCCATGTAAAGCTTTGGTATTAAAATTTTCCTTCCAATTTTTAAACCATAGGGCAAATTGCTTATGACAAAATCAACGCTGTCAACGTATTGGGTAAGCTTTGTGGCATCCCCCTGGATGAGCTCAACCCTATCCAAAACCCCAGCCGCTAAAGCATTCATTCTGGCTCCCATCAGGTGCTTCCTGTACTTCTCAATTCCTATTATTCTCCCTTCATAGTTCCTCAAGGCCAGCTCGATCAGTATGGTTCCGCTCCCGCACATCGGGTCAATAACCGAGCCACCATCCAACTCAGCGAGCTCAATCATTGCATTTGCTATTGACGCTTTCAAATGGGCAGGATGATCATAGACACGCCAGGGTCTCTTATGTAGAGAAGAATCCCCGGTTGTGTCAATTCCCATGAAAAATACATCATCAATGAGTTCAGCCCTGAAAATCACAGATGGGTGATCTAAGTTTACCCTGGGTTTCCCATATTTGCTCAATCTCTCATAAATTGCACTCCCAACTGTTTTTGCAATGTCAACGCTTGTAAATTTATGCTCACCTTTTCTGAAAGGTCTCACGGCGAAGCTTTCCTTTACCTTCACATATTTTTCAACTGGAAGGGAATAAACGAAATTGTAAATCTCCTTGAGTGCTCGTTCCGGCTCTTGACTTTCAATCCCTTCAAATTTTGACAGAGCTATTCCAACTATCACCCGGTGCAAAAGCCGGGAATTCTCGTTGAGGAAAGTAGCCGGACTGAACTCTCTTTTTTTGCCCTTTTCATCGATATAAAAGCTCTCCTCGGTTTCAACAATTAATCGCCCCTCGACTCCAAAGGGCTTTTCCTCAACAGCTACACTAATCCTTTTATGCTTGAATAATCTCCCAACTTCCTTTTTCGCTAAATCTTCAATTCCCTGGGAGGTTGTCAATAGGAACCTCATGCCCATAAATCTCGAAACCTACTCAAAAAAGTTCTCCATTAATAAACTTTCTTGTTAGCTCATTTTTTGGTCTCTCAAAGACATCTTTGGTGTTGCCAACTTCAATTATTTTCCCCCCATACATATGAGCAACCCTATGGGCTAAACGCTTTGCTTGGAACATGTTATGAGTCGAGAAAACCATGGTTGTCTCCTTTTCCCTGACTATCTCCCTGATTATGTCCTCTATTATCGCTGAATTGGTGGGGTCTAAGTTTGCCGTCGGCTCATCCATCAGCAGGAGCTTGGGTTCGATCACTATGGCCCTCGCTATCGCTACCCTCTGCTTCTCCCCGCCCGAGAGCGTCTTGGCCTTTCTGTTCTCATAGCCCTTAAGTCTGACAAGCTCGAGGACTTCCCTGACTTTTCTCTCTATTCTCGTCTTGGAATGCCCTCTGATCATCAGCCCATAGGCGACGTTTTTAAAAACGGTCGTGTTGAACATCACCGGGGTCTGGAAAACCATGGTGATGCTTTTCCTCAGATCACCGTGTCCGTTCCAAGTGACCTTAATGCCATCGAAGTAATACTCCCCGGAGTCAGGCTTTTCGAGGAGGGCAAAGATCCTCAGTAGGGTAGTCTTTCCTGCCCCGCTGTGCCCCATTATGCAGAATATCTCGCCCTTCCTGATCTCAAGGCTGACCCCGTCGAGTGCTCTCACATCCTTGTAACTTTTTGTCAGGTTGACAGCCCTAACGAAGCTCATGACAACCACCTCCTGATGAGGTTTGAAAGCAGGTTAACGCTCAGAACTATACCCATCAGTATTATTCCGAGAGCTATGGCGATGCTAACCTCGGCCCTTGCCGTGTACATCTGTATTGCCGTGGTCAAAACCCTCGTGTTGTAGACCCCTCCCTTGACGTAGACGTTACCCCCTATCATCAGTGCTATTCCCAGCTCGGCAATGGCCCTGTTGAAGCCCGCTATTATTGCGAGTATTATCCCACCGATGCTTTCCATGATCACCTGAAAAGAGGCCCTGAGTTCATCCGCTCCGAGGGTTAGTGCCAGCTCTTTTATTTCACTCCCAATTGATTCAAGCGAATCAACTACGATGCTCATGATTATGGGGGTTATGAGGATGGCCTGACCGACGCTTATTCCCATCTCGGTGTAGAGAAGCCCAAGGGAACCGAGGGGACCTACGGGCACGAACATGAGGTAGAGCACCAACCCCCATATGACGGTGGGGACCCCCATTAGACCGTTTATCAGTGTTTTAATCAACCACTTGCCGGGAAAATCTTTCAGACCGATGAGCACCGAGGGTGGAATGGACCATGCGACTGCCATGAGTGTTGCCACTCCCGAGACCTTGATGGAGCGGAGGGCTATCTCAATCACATACGGGTCATCTATCATCTTGATGGCCTCTGAAAAGCCCCGGATTATATAGTCCCATGCCATTTTTGTCAACCTTTATGAAGAGATAAAAGCATCAGCCCTCCACCAGCGAAGCTGGGAACTCGAAGAAGCTCAGGTCTCCCGGGTTGTAGCGGAATTTCATCGGGCACTCCGTGTACTTGTCGCCGTCCTTTATGAAACCATACTTGAGTATCCATTTGAAGACCTCCCCCCTCTGGCTCTGAAGTACCGGGACGATCGGATAGAACAGTGGCCTGCCGAACTCCTCCTTTCCGTACTCGGCTATTGCATTCTGGCCCTCATCGGATGTCAGCCATTTAGCGAGAAGCATGGCCCCTTCAAAGTCCCTGCCGGATATCTTTTCGGGATTGATGATGATTATAGCGTAAACGTTGATGAGCTCCTCACCCTTGTCGACGAGCACATCGAGATCTATCTTACCTTCCTTCTGGTACTTGAGATAAGTCCCAATGTCCGAGAGGGTATAGGCCTTTCTCTCGCTGGTGTAGAGGAGTGTGTTGCCCATTCCTGCCCCGGTTGTTCCAAACCAGCTCTCGTTCTTTAAAGCTTCAAACTCAAAGCCTGCATCTTTCCACAGGGCTATCTCCTTGGTGTTGGTTCCCGAACCGTCGTCCCTTGATATCCACACGAGCTGATTCTGATGGCTCCTTCCGTAGTCCACTATCCTCTTCAGGGCCTCAGACACGCTCAACCCCCTGATTCCAGCAGGATCATCCTTTGGGCCCACTATCACGAAGAAGTTATAGGCGAACACCTTCCTGTTAACGCCATATCCCTCCTCCATAAATGCCTGCTCCCTTGAAAGTGCATGGACGAGGATGGCATCACTTGCTCCGCTCTTTGCGTCCAGTATTGCACCGCCGGTTCCTTTTGGAATGAAGCGTAACTCTATATTGTACTTCTCTTTGAACGCTGGTGCAACCACCTTCTCAAGGATTCCAGTATCGTAAAGGCTGGTTGTCGTTGAAATCGTCAGAACCCCGGGTTTCTCTGCTGTGGTTTCACCACTGTTGCTGATACAGCCGTAAGAAAAACTGACAACGAGAAGGATTAGCAAAAATCCCAGCTTTATCCTCTTGTTCATGATGCTCACCATTTACTTGTGTAGGAACAATGTTTATAAACATTTCTCGTATTTTTAAATGATTTTATTTAACTTGACATGGACGTGTCCACTCATTGAGTGGAAGTATCCTTTTTGGCGAGACCGCATTAGAAGGCTTTAGTGGTTGGTGGTTGTATGGATAATTGAACCTCTACAATTCCAATGTGGACACGTCCACTTGACATTATCCAAGTATAGCAACTATTCCTTTCCACTTCTTTCCAAAGCATTCGCTCGCTATAATCTTTTTTCCTGTTAGCTCTTCCAGAAGCTTAATTCCACCGTCGCACTTCTTGAACCCCGTTGCTATACCCACCGTAAAGCCTTCAATATCTTTGATCCCCACCCTCTTCACACTGCTTGGTTTGATCTTCTCTTTAAACCTCCAGAGTATTCTCCTTGGGTCAAGCAAAAGCTCCCGCTCAATTTCCTCAAGAACATCTTTGTATGCCCATTGAAAGCTCTCCTCTTTCCTTTCTTCTTTTTCAAACAGGGTGAACCTTCCGGTCTGCCACTCCCTGAGGAAATAGCGAGCGGTTTCCTCAATATCAACTTCCCCACCCCTTCTCAGTAAACCCTTTTTTCTACCAATTGCCTCTAAAATCTGCTCCTCGCTTTCAAATTCCTGAATACCAAATTTCTCAGTTAAAGCTTCTTTTTTGGTTTCAAGAATGCGTTTAATTAGCTTTAGGGCTGGCTTTACCGGGTCGTTTATTTTATCTGCTGGAAAGCCTCCCTTAATCACGAGCTCATCAAACTCCTCTATCGGCACAACGCCTGGAGAGTCAATCAGCCAAATTTTCTTGCTGAGTCTTATTAGCTGTTTTCCCTTAGTGTATCCGGGAATCGGGGCAACACCAACAGCATGTTTACCTTTAAGAACATTGATTATCGTGCTTTTTCCAACATTTGGATAGCCAACCAGTGCAACTTTAACCCTCTCCTTCCCTTCGTCAAACAGCTCTTTTGCTATCTTTTTGATCTCCTTCCTTAGTATTCCCGTTCCTTTTCTATCCCTTGCACTTATAAAAACAATTGGAACATCGCTTTTTCTTTTATACTCTTCAGCCCATTCTTTAGGAACCAGATCTGCCTTGTTCATGGCTATGAGCAGTTTTTTCCCACTTTCCTTAACTAGCCTTTCAACTTTTGGATTCCTTGTCCCTATGGGGTCACGGGCATCAACTACCTCAATCACAATGTCAGCTTCATCTATTATCTCTCTTACTACTCTCCATGCTTTTCTCTGTTTCATCTCGCACCACCATTATCTCAAATATCACAGTTCCTCCATCCGTGTAAGGTGGCCCGGGATCAAGGCACTGCACATAGGCTTTGTCCCCTTTTCCTAAACCGATATCACTTGGCCTAACTCCTTTTCTGAGTGCCACTATGTAGGACATTAGCGAGGCAAATGCATGCGTACATATTGCATCCGTTTCCTCTAACTTTATTCTGGGCCCTTCAATTACTATCTTATCCCCTACTTTAAACACCGGGCATTTTCCCTTAATCTTTATAACCTTAATAGTTAATTTCTCCATTGTTTACCACCGAAATCTAAATAAGGCTTAAGGTTAAAAAATTAATCCAGAGAATAACTCACCATAACTTAACGATAATTCCCTCGGTGGTGCTTAAGGTGTCAGAGGATATTGAAGCAAAAATTAGAAGGTTGAGAGAATTGGGAAAAGCTACCGCTGAGCAGGAAACCAAGCCCTCTAAACCTCCCGTAGCAAGACCCCCTAGGAGAGTTTCTAAAATTGGAAGCTTAAGAACCAAAGAAAGAAAAAAGAGAATTATGATCGGAGCGACGATTGTAATTATCATCATTTTGGCAATTTCATATGGTGTTTATACCTACTATCAAAACAGGGCCATTAGAGAACTTGAGCAGGCAAAGCAACAAAAAATTGCTGAAGTCAATAAATACTTTACCGGAGAGCTGGCTAATGACACCGCCAAATTTGAACTGATCAAGCAAATTCAAGCCGCTAAGGATATTGAAGAACTCAATAAGATTGATGTTAAAAGGGTTTATGAAAAACGTTTAGCTGAGCTACAAAGAAAAAAGGAAGAAGAAGCAAGGAGAAAGGCCCTTGAAGAGCTAAATGAAGCTAAAACTCAGCAGATTTCACTGATTGAGCAGATTTTTGAGCCTTTATTAACCCAACCTCTTCCGGAAGACCTGAAAAATGAGGCAATTCAAAAGCTGAATCAGCTCAAGCAGGAGGTTGAAAATGCCCAGAGTAAGGATCAGGTTTTTGCAATTGATCCCACACCGTACCTGCTGGATTTATGGAAGAAGTATTACTATTACCTAATCGATTCCATTCCGACTCAAAAGGTGATTCTAAAGAGTGATGAAGAAAAGAGAATTTACACAAAAGTTGAGGCCAAGTATGCAATCAGTAAAATAGTAGATCTTAACGAGCTCCTCCAATACACTATTGAAAAAGCGGAGATGGTTCAGATTGCCCTTGTTTTAAGCAGGGATAGCATAAACGGTGGATTTCTCTCTCCAAGGGATAAGATTAAAATTTACGCCAAAAATGGTACTAGAGGTGGATACATCAAAATTGCCGATGAGGGATATGTGGATTTGGTTCTTCTCCCAACAACGGGAGGCCAAATATCCCTCAGTGAGTCCCAGAGTGAGGGAAGCACGATCTCGACATCTTCAACAACCACTCATTCAGAGTCCCGCTCAACAAGCTACACTCCAGGGGATACCACCATAACAACCGCCCAAGATGCAACTGAGCAGTACTCAACATCCCAGTCGAGCAGTGACAGCTCAAGTGCCTATTACAATGTTAATCTGGCCGAGGTATTGAAGGCAATTGCAGCAGGAAAGATACAGGCTCCGGAAGATGTTAAAGAGCAGCTGTTTAGATATGGGTGGAAAATCCTTGATCTTGAAAAAGACTCGGGAATTCTCGTGCTTGATCCAACAGCAAGGTTCCTTGTGATAATTGAGGTTCCGGCTGAATTTGTTACAGACATTCTAAACTACAAGGATAGGGTCTACATTGCAAAAATTACGGGGTGAGGGGTTATGAGAACATCGTTTTCCTTTTTACTTGTTTTTTACTGATTGGAATATCTTTGAACACTTTTGTGAATGGTGAGGGTTATCCCCTTCCAGGCTCGGATTACAACAATGTTGGAGTTAAAGCGGGGGTTATGATTGATTTGAATGTAACCCTGATAAATACCGCCCAGTAGCCCAAATTCGTGGTTGTGAACCCAAGATATGATTTTATCGTGCATAGGAAAGGCAACGATGAGTTTTATTACACCGTTCAGGAAGGTAATAGAACTGTCTATTACTTAAATTAGTCCGACCAAAAACACACTCAATTACTTCATAGGTTTCTGGATCAATCCGTATGAAACGGTTACCGTTGAGTTTAGGATACCGGTTAATAATACTTACCTTGTTCCGCTTTCTGATTACATTATGTTTTTATGCCCTGATAACAAAATAACTAAGGTTAGCTATGAAAATGGTAGCATAAATGGGTTTATTAATACAAATGAAGACATATCAAGACCATTCTGTGGTGTGATGTACCCTCACCTTCTAAACAGTCCCATGGTAATAGATGTTGCTGGTTTGCTGCACCTCATAGATGGACACGTAAAGGTCTTGGAGTACAGGGGAAAGGTTATTTTCCGCCTAACAAACATTCCAGACAAATTTGGAAAATTCAAGACGATGTTTGCGGTATCATTGCCCGTCATATTTAAGAATGCTTACCACCACAATTTTA
>DQUR01000044.1 GCA_015662175.1 Thermococcus paralvinellae
CCAAGCCTGAAGAAAGTGTCTCCAGCTTCAGCATACTGCTCATTTTCGAGGT
The DNA here is from genome assembly GCA_015662175.1 of Thermococcus paralvinellae. GTDB lineage: Archaea > Methanobacteriota_B > Thermococci > Thermococcales > Thermococcaceae > Thermococcus_B > Thermococcus_B paralvinellae_A. Next base: position 53 of record DQUR01000044.1, read on the forward strand.
ATTGCTCTGCCAACTTGCCGTATAAGTCGGTGAGTCTTTCTGCTGTTGCCCTTATACCATCTTCATCTCCTATAAGCTTATAGTATCTGTGAGCTGCTTCATAAGCTACAATGGCGGATTCAATATCATCGTTATCAAGATACGAGTTACCCAACTCTTCATACATAACCGCAAATTCTCTCGTATACTTCTCTAAGTTCTTCCTATCGTTTAAAAGGGTGAATATCTCCAACACGCTCAAACAAAACCCTTCAAGCTTTGTGAGATTAATCTCGGGCATTTCGATTTCTTTTTCAATTAGGTGAAGATGAAGATATGCACTTTTAAGAAGAAAAGGTCTGGCTCTTTCTGGATTTTTAATTCTGTCTAGGAGGACAACCCCAACGTATTTATAAGTCCTTGCGGCATCCATTAGTTTTCCCACTTCTTCATACCCTTTTGCGGCTTTTATTAAAAATTTAAGTCCCTCCTTTGTTTTTCTATCCATAATACGTTTATAGCCAATCTGCTCCAAATCCTCGGGACTGGGGGCGAATGAATCAAGTGGCAAATCCCTCACCTCTTTCATAATTGGAGTCCAGATATACCGTTCAAATTATTTAACCATTATCCCTTGCGGATAAAAGATTTACGCTCTAACTATTTTGTATCCTGCAGCTTTCCTGAGACGGTTCATAACTGCCAACCCAAGGCCCTTCTCCTCCACCCCCTCCGCAAGAATTATATCAACCCCAGATTTGTCAAGTTCTCTCAGGGCTCTAAAGAGATTTCTCGCTATCTCCTCCTCGCTGTTTCCTAAATTTATATATGCATCAGCATCATAAAAATCGCCCGTGGCCATAACACCAACTTTTATTCCTTTTCTTTTGTATTCGTTTAAAAGCTCCTTAATTTTCTCTCTGACTTTTTCATGACTTCCTTCAATTACAATCACCTGAGCATTCGGAGCATAGTGTTTGTACTTCATCCCTGGGGCTTTTGCGACATCCACGGCTTTACCCTTTATTACGGGGTGAATCTTAACCTTCCCGATGATTTTTTCAATCTCTTCCAATGGTAGACCACCGGGCCTCAAGAGGGTCGGTGGTTTTGTCGTTAAATCCAAAACTGTGGACTCAACGCCAATTTTTACTTCCCCCCCGTCGATTATACACTCTATCCTTCCATAAAAATCATCAACCACGTGTTCCGCCAGAGTGGGGCTGGGCTTGCCACTTATATTCGCTGAAGGGGCCGCTATTGGTCTCCCGCTTGCTCTAATCAAACCGAGAGCGATCTCATGGGCGGGCATTCTTATTGCTACAGTATCGATTCCACCTGTTGTAACTCTGGGAACATTGCTCTTTTTTGGCAGCACCATGGTTAAAGGTCCGGGCCAGAAATGCTCTGCTAAAATTTCAGCTTCTCTGGGAACCTCTCTCGCCAGCTCATATATCTGCTCAAAATCTGCTATATGTACAATTAGGGGATTATCAGCTGGCCTGCCCTTTGCCTCAAAAATTCTCCTAACGGCCTTCTCATTCAGTGCATCTGTGCCCAGACCATAGACTGTCTCTGTGGGAAAAGCGACAAGCTTCCCCTCTCTAATGAACTTTGCAGCGATTTTAATCTTTCTCCTATCTAATCCATCCCTCATGTTTATCACAACTGTCATGATCTCACTTCCAAACTTGATGGACAGGACATTTGGGTATTCAATGAAAGGGCTAAAAAAGATTGTTCCCCATACACCACACGGAAGCTTAGAGGTGATGAAGTGAAGTCTCCTGAGAACTCAAGGAGAGCATAGTGTAGATTCATAAATTTCTTCAATTTTTTCTGCTATGTTCTTCCAGGTATATCTTTTGGAGATTTCCCTTCCGAGAGCCCCCATTTTACGTTGTTTTTTTGGGACCAGCATCTCTTGAAACTTCTCAATTAATTCTTCAAATTTTTCAAACATGATCCCGTTCTTGCCTTCTCTGATCAGTTCTGGAATTCCTCCAACTTTCCTACCAATTACTGGAACCCCTAAGGTATTGGCTTCAAGTATAACAAGTCCGAATCCTTCTCTTTTTGAGGGCAGGATTAAAATTTTGGTTTTTGAGAGGATATCCTCTACATCATCCCGGTAACCCAAAAATTTGACATTGGACGGGGCCTTTTCTTCCAAAATCCTTCGAAGTGGACCATCCCCAACAATCAAGAACTTTTCATCTGGGAAAATCTTGGATAGTTCAAGAACTGTTTCTGGACTTTTGTAGTGTCTCAACGTTCCAATGAAGGTGATAAATTTTCGCTTACGTTTTTTAGGCCTGAGCTCTCTTACCCCATTTGGAACAACATGCACATTTTTCGCACCAAGGGAAAGAGCTTTTTTGGCTAAATAACGGCTAACCGCTATAATCCCATCTGCATCGCTTAAGCTTTTTTTCACGTAGTATTTGCCCAATGGTAGTTTGGACATAAAATCGAGATCACTGCCGTGTGCTGTAACAACAACCGGGATCTTAATCTTCTTTTTGGCCGATATTCCAGCATAACTGGTCGTGCCAATGAAATGAGCATGAATTAAGTCAAATTCGTGTTTCCTGTGCAGCTCTTCAATTTTCTTGGATGCCAAGAGGGTAAAACTTATTCCCCTAATTCCAAAAAAATTGGGGGGTTTAACCTGATGGACGAACTCTTTTTCAAACTCTCGTGGGGTTATTGGTCCATAGGTAAGCACATGAACCTCATGTTTTTTTCTGAGTTCTCTAACCAGATTGTCAAGATGGTTGGCAATTCCACCCGTATGTGGTGGGTAATGTCCAACCATAAGAATTTTCATGCCCAATCCTCGGCAAAAATAGGGAAATGGAGAATAAAAAGTTACCTCCCTGACTTTCTTGGAGCTCTGTCTTTCTCACCTCTCCCCGGTACGTGTTCAACTGGAATACGCCTCCTGCTTCTTTTCTCTTCAATGAACGCCTCTCTTAATTCTTTCTTAATTTGAGGTATTTTGTTGAGGAGAATGTCCCTGTACTCATCCGGTGAGATGACGGGCTTATTGAGAATGGCTTTAAGTTCATTAATTTCAGCCTCAATGGTTGACACGTCCATACCAAGTTCTTTCAAAACTTTTACTTTAGCTTCAAGCCTTAATACCTCTCTTTTCAATCGTATTTCTGGTCGTCCCTGTATTATACCGTTCCACTCTCTCGCTGAGATGCTTATCACAAAGTCAGCATTTCTACTTGCAGCAACTGCAAGAATATAGGCTTCCTGATAATCACCCAAACTGTAAAGCTTCCAGGCTCTTGCAATCTGCTCTTTGGCAATGCTCAGCCTCCTTTTTGCCCTGGGAATGTCAAGACCATCGAGGAATTTTTCTGCTATGTGGGTTTTGTTATCAACCAGCTTCAGGGCTTCAAGGATGAACCGCTTAGCGGGCCTAACGTTACTAATGGTGAAGTGAGCTCCTTCAGTATATCCCCTCTGCTTTAAAAAGTTGGTTATGGTGTCTATCGGGGCCAACTGAACAAACCTCGAAGTTATCACTATCTCCACCCAGGGACGGTTGCGCGCTGTCTTAATGACCTCATCAAGAGCCTGAAGGGTTAATTCCTCGTAGCTTTTGTCAGTAAAGATCCAGATTGATTTCGATGGCATTTGCTTAAGCTCTTTCTGCATGAGCATGCTAAGGACATCCCTCCCATGTGTAATGTAAACTGTCTCTATTTGAGAAAATTCCTCCGGAAATTCATTTTTAAGCTTTTGAATAACGGCTAAGTTGGTTTCATATCTGTTTTTTCCCCACAACCTCTCATATGGGATGCCCATTTCTTCAAAATCTTTTTCGTAATCAATGGGAACTGCCGTAGGCCCGCCTATGATTATAACCCTGTCGGGGACGTATTTCAGCACTTCAGCGGAATAATCAGGGTTGTAAATTCCCCACGGGACTTTAACGATCCCTTTAGCTCCAATTATATTTGCAACACTTTCGGCCAGGGTTGAGTCTGCCTCATTGTCGCTCACAAGGATTACCATATCGATATCTGCAGCCAGTGATTCAGGAAATAGGGAGAGCGTGAGCATCAGGATAAAGGGTAATACTTTTTTGTTCCTCATCGCCACTCACCTTCGTTTTTGAAGACTTATATTTAAGCCTTTTTCATGAAATTGTCGGTTTATATTTGAAATTGTTTATCTTAACGAATGCCTGGCACTTTTTGCGCTTAATGAAGTTAGGGGGAGTTTAAGAATGTTTATTGGCGTTTAAATACCTCTCTAAACACTTTCTCTACAAATTCCCTGGTTTTCATTCCATTCCTCTTTGCGATTTTTTGTAGTAGCTTCTGCGAGTTTGTTCCATATTGGCAGGCTTTCTTCTCCCTGTATGCCACTTCTTCAGGTAACCCCAGCTCAAGGGCTACTTCTCGTAAAATCACTTTTCTAATTCCATCTCTAATTTTGAATTTGAGGGGGGTTCTCAATGCCGTTCTGACCACGTTCAAGTCCAGAAACGGGAATCTACCTTCAACACCATTAAGCATGGCGATCTTGTCATCCCTTGCTAAATTTTTCTCCCCAAGTTCAGTCAGGTCCTTTTCCATGAGCTCAGGCTTTTCGAGGTATTTGTAATATCCTCCAAAAAGTTCATCTGCTCCCTGCCCGCTAAGCAGGAGCCTGCAGTTATCCTCTTTTGCGAGTTTTGTTGCAAAGTAGAGGGGAATTCCAATTGCCAGGTTCATCGGACTTGGATCTTCAATGGCAAAGACCACCTTTGGAATAACCTCTTCAACATCATCAATGTCAAAAAGGTATTCTTTTAACCTCATCCCTAAAGCCTCACTTATCCTGCGTGCCCACTCCGAGTCCTGACTTCCTTCCGCCCCTGCAGTGTACAATGTTACATCGGCGTATTTTGATGAGAGTAAAGCCAAAAGCGAGCTATCCAGTCCTCCGGAGAACAACACTCCAACTTTTTTTCCCGCCCTTATTCTTACCGAATATTCCAGACTTTTGATTAATGATTGTTTTGCTCTCTCGTAAGGAAAGAAGCGACCCTTCAGGCCAAAAATGTCAAAAACTTTAAAACCCTCAACTTTTTCCCTTGAAAGCCTAATAACTTCACCCGGATTTACTGGAATGGCTTCCTCATCAATGCTCCACAGAACCTTCTTCTCAGAGGCAAAGAAGCCGTTTGGTGAATAATACAGGGGTCTGATTCCGATGGGGTCCCTAAAAAGATAAATTTCTCTTCCATCGGAAAAAGCAACCGCATAATCGCCGTTCAGCAGTTTCATGCTTTCCTGAATTGCCTTAATGTACGGTATCTTTTTTTCATGGATTAAAAACTCAAGGAGTCTCAAAATAACCTCGCTGTCAACGTTGCTCTCAAATGTAATTCCCCGTTTTTCTAGGTATTCCCTAATTTGGACGTGATTGTAAATTTCCCCATTGTGAACGAGAACGAACTGGTTATAAAACGGCTGAGTAAAGTCCTTTGCCCCCGTCATTGCCAACCTACACTGGAGAAGTGCTATTCTTCCATTTGGGATTTCATAAACCTTGGAAAAGTCGTGACTCTTTAAAACGCCTTCGTCTGTCCACACACCAAAAGAATCCTCTCCCCTATGCTTACCCGCTGAGATCATACTGATAATTCTTTCTTTGAGGTTCTCTCCAACTCCTCCAGCTATTAAGCACAACACCCTCACCCCTATGAAAAAAGTTAGGTCAAATCTCCACAGGTGCAGCGGTGCTCGTACATAACTGTTTCCAGGTCATCAAACCCCTCTCTAGTTTTTGCTGAAAGATACAGGATTCTAATGGGCGGAGAAATTTCTGGCAAAAAAGTGCATAGCTTGTAAGCCAGCAATCCTTGTGTTGAGGGATCAAGTTTTAATCTTGTTGTCAAATAGTCTATATCCTCAAGGTATTGCCTATGTTTCTCTAAATCATCAGCCAAATCTATTTTATTCATTGCTGGAACAGTTGTTCCTCCCAGTCTTAAATCAATCATTAAGGCAAAAAAGCGAACAAAACAGTAATCATATAACTTTCTCAGAATTTCTGGGCTGAACAAATAGACGACGAGTGGTTGTGGAAGATTTTCCATTAGCTTAACACCAAACTCATGGAAAAGAAACGTCTCCATCTGTCCAGGAGTGTCGATGATAACACATTCCCTTCTTTGCTCAAGCTCTAAAATTTTAGCAATGTAATGATCAATATGTGGCATTAATCTATCATAACTTTCCACAATCGCCCCGTTGGGCCCATAACCTTCCCCCATTATCTCCTCGACAGTTATAGTTTTTCTGACGTCTATATCGGGTTTGTAGGGCAACTTCTTAGCCCCTGTGTCCAGGTTTACATAGCCAACCTCATATCCTTTCTCTTCCAAATATTCCCCAAATACTGAGGTTAGGGTCGTCTTGCCACTACCTGCGGTTCCCACGAAGGTTAAAAGCATCAATACATCACCCTGGCCTTGTAACCAGCTATGCGCATGATTCTTTCTGCAAGCTCCATAAATGCCTTTGCTCCCTCTGATTTGGGCTTGTGTGCAACAACTGGAACTCCCTCAAGGGTAGCTTCTCTAATAGCAGGGTCCTCTGGTATTACAGCTAGGAGAGGGATTTCCATAACATCTTCAGCGGCTTCTGGAGGTATGTCATTCTCACTCCGCCCATACCTGTTCAGTATAAAGCCCAAGATAGCGAGCCCAGCCTTTTTAAGGACAATTCCAACCTTCATCGAATCGGTTATGCACGAAATTTCGGGGTTTGTTACAATTACAGCTTCTTCTCCGCTCAACATGGCACTCATGGCATCCATCTGTAATCCTGCAGGACAGTCAATTAAAACAAAATCAAACCTGCCTTTCAAAGGTTTGATAACATTCGGAAGGTTTCTTGGATCTGCTTTTATAACATGCTCCCAATCGACCGCTGCGGGTATGACGTGGACATTCTCATACTTGGTGGCATATATTGAATCATCTACCCTTGCATCCCCAGCAAGGACATCATGAAGTGTAACATCAACGTCATCGAGACCCATAATCAGGCTTAAGTTTGCCATGGTTAAATCGGCATCAACGGCACAGACCTTTTGTCCGTATTTGCCAAGGGCAATTGCAAGGTTGGCTGTGACGGTTGTTTTTCCAGTTCCCCCCTTACCTGAAACAATTGAGATTAATCTCCCCATTATCCCACCTTCACCCCCTATGCTCCCAAACCTTTATGAAGTTTTAGTTATAGCCTACACAGGATACGTTCCGCGAGGTGAGAGTATGAAGGTATTCGTTGCAGACACAAGCGTGATTGTGGATGGGAGGCTGACCCAGTATCTGGAGAGCTTAAAAGAGAGAGTCAGGGTAATCATTCCAGAGGCTGTTGTCGCTGAAATTGAGCACCAAGCCAACGAAGGCAAAGCAATAGGACATGTGGGACTGGAAGAGCTTAAGAAGCTAAGAAAAATGGCGGATGAAAATAAAATTTCACTTGAATTTTATGGGGAGAGACCGGAGCTCTGGCAGATCAGGAAAGCAAAAGCCGGGGAAATAGACCATATGGTCAGGGAAGTTGCGAGAGAGCTCAATGCAGTTCTCATCACCGGGGATCAGGTTCAGAGGGACATTGCAATAGCCAAGGGAATTGAGGTTGTCTATTTAACAGCCAGAAAGGAAGTCAAGCATCGCCTGGAGGACTTCTTTGACGAGCACACCATGAGTGTTCATCTTAAAGCCGGTGTAAAGCCATTAGCTAAGAAGGGAAAACCCGGTGAATGGCGTTTAGTTTCAATTCGGGATGATCCGTTAAGGGACGAGGAACTCGAGGAGATAGCGGATGACATAGTTGAGAGGGCAAGGAGGGATCCAGAATCTTTCATTGAACTTGACGAGCCAGGGGCAACTGTTGTTCAGCTCAGGAATTATCGTATTGTGATTGCAAAGCCTCCATTTGCCGACAGAATTGAAATTACAGCCGTAAGACCAATCACCAAGCTCAGCATTAAAGATTACGAGCCCTCTGAAAAGCTCTTGGAGAGGTTAACTGATAAAGCCCAGGGAATACTTATTGCAGGTGCCCCCGGGGAAGGTAAAACAACCTTTGCTCAGGCACTGGCTGAGTACTATGCTTCAATGGGTAGAATAGTTAAGACAATGGAAAAGCCAAGGGATCTGCAGGTGAGCGAGGAGATAACCCAGTATACAGCTCTTAGTGGCAGGATGGAAAAAACGGGGGATGTTCTGCTTTTGGTTAGGCCAGATTACACAATATTCGATGAGATGAGAAAGACGAGCGACTTCAAGATTTACGCAGATCTAAGACTGGCTGGAGTTGGCATGATTGGTGTGGTTCATGCCACCAAACCCATTGATGCAATTCAGCGTTTCATTGGAA
>DQUR01000026.1 GCA_015662175.1 Thermococcus paralvinellae
ACATACGAATAAAAGCCACAATAAGGGCAACGAGTTGAACAAAATGGGATATGGAAGTAGGCCGCTCGTTTACCCTTTTTATCTGTGGTAGCCATAGCTTGTTCCCATATCTCAGGAATATCTCTTGGTGCAAGGGGCTGTCCCCCTCTTCCGGGATGAACGACCGCTCTTTTATCAAAGGCAGCATGTAATGGGTCACCATTTTCATTAACAAAAAACTGACGATGATTGAGTATCTTAGTGGTATAGCGGTCATACAAACCGACGTTTAGTTTCTCTTTTTTACTGTTCATCTTTAATCACCCCTCGAGATGGGTGTTCTCCAAATACGTTCGCTAATATAAATACTGGTCAAAAACAGGGCTAGTTTACCCGTGCCTATTAGGAGCGTAATTATTACTCCCTTAATACCGAAAATATGATATAACACTATACCTAAAATTGAGACCTTTGCTATTACAATACCCCAAAACCATTTATTTTTCCATATCTTCTCCTTGAAGAAACCCTTCTCACGAATGTTTTTAAGATATCTCCCAAATAATCTGTTGTTTAATAACCAGTTTTCCAATCTTTCTGACCCCTTAGAATAGCACGCCAATGCAATCAATAGAAAGGGAGACTGGGGAACTACTGGTAGCAATGTTGCAATGTAAGCCAGCCCAACAAAAATTGTTCCGATCATTACGAATAGTAATCTAATTAGACGGCTTGACCATTTATTTTCTCTTCCCACATTTCTGATGGGTTTTACTGACCCCATCAAACCTCCCCTATACAGATATTTAGGTTTACCTAATAATTTCAGGATAGGTTAACCTAATTTCATTTATAAGCCTTTGGTTTGTAAAAGAGTACGATGAAGTTTAAAAAGACAACAATTAAGTTGTTTTAGTATAATTAAAGGAATGAAAAACTAATTCTAAAGATTCGAAAACAAAAAACGCCTATTTTAGAAACTCTTCTGCAGGAAGTGCTCCCGACATCATCTAAGCCTCTTCCTAAACACCAGGACGTTTGGCTTCTCCTTCTCGTCCCAGAGTAGGAGACCAAGCCTTTTAAGGCCGGGCAGGAGCGGTTTGACCACGTCAAATTGAGCGTGGCTAAACCGACGTCGAGGGGCGTGAAAGTAGTTCCCTTCCTCGAGACGAGGAAGCGGAAGCTAGCCTCGCTATCTCCTCGATGAATGGTCTATCTTCAGGTCTGGCTTCCCTTATGAAAGGTTCCATTTTCATCATCAAATGTTTATGCCTTTGCCCTCCTGGAAAAGTCCAACACAACCACACAATCATTCCCACGGTATCTTAACACTACAATTAACGTCTCCGCGCAGATAAACAACAATCCTGCTTGCTTTTACCTTGGGCACTATCCGCAGGACAACAGCCCGCCCCAATACTGGCATGTAGGCCGTTGTTTCTTTGCCCCCGGGAAGGGATGTTGAGATTGCCCTCTTTTCTTTAGAGCACGTAAACTTCAGGTACAGTGTATCATTCAGAAGGGAGCATCCAGAGAGTTCCAGGCTGGAGACTTCGTCTATCTTCAGAAAGACGCTCCTATTCTCTACTCTCAAGAGAACACCACCCCCCTCGCTCCAGCCATTTATTGGAAGCGAACTCTCATTGAGAACTTGGTATTCAACGAGACCATCACAATAGTCGCTCCAGAGAATATTTTCTTCCGATTCTTTCTGAGAGTCATTGTGTTCATGGTGGATATAGATGACCCCGGCCAATAGCAATGCAAAAACAAAAAGATACAAAGGTAGAACTTTTTTGATCATACTGCCTCACCTTAATTTACGTCGAGAGTTACTCCTAGGTCTTCTTCAATCCCGTCTATTGGGCTATATGCTGAGACAGTATCAGTACCTCCCCAGAGGATACCGTAAAGTTCAACAAAAATACCATATGACTTAAATACTGGGGCACCACTATCCCCTCCAGCACTTTCTAGATTTGTTTCCATCTGGCAGTACAATGCAACTAAATCCGGATAGTAGTCCTCTTTTGGGGATAGGAATGAAGTCACACATTTATTTGTAATCTCACCTGTAGTTTTTCCTGTTGTTGCACCTACTTTGATGACAGTTTCGCCAACAATCTGATCTACAGAGTATTTTTTACCTATGACAATATAGTCTGAGCTTGTATATGGTGATGGATTGTATATTTTCGTCGAGCCTGCAACATATGCTCTGACCAGCATTGAATCGCTGTATCTATAGGGAATTGACTCATCGTCCCGAAAATACGGATTGTATGTAACTGTCCCTACGTAATTTTCTTCGTTCACTGTGGGTTGATAGATCCTCTGGCCGCTAGTGCCCCAAATTCCAAGATGTCCAGCTGTAACAAAATATGGTGTTGATCCAATAAATCCAACATAACCCAAGGTTCCCCAAGAGTCTGGAGCATCCTCTCTCCTTATCATAACTCCTCCTACTAAAGGTCGTGCTCTGTGGTAATCGGCCAGTAGTTTCATATACCCTCTTTTCTCAATCCTCACAGATTCTTTGGGTATCCCGAGCTTTTCCAATTCACCTTCAAGGAGTTTTAATTTCTCCGGTGTTATCTCCTCCAAGCCAATAGTTAGAGAGTTGTGGGCTTCGTCAGCATCGATCATTGTAATCCCGAGCTGTTTGATAGTCCCCCCGTTAAGTTTTTCTATTGAATGCTTCCATTTTACTAGCTGTTCAAAGCTGTATTTACCTTTTAGGAATACCACGTTTATTTTTCCCTTATAACCTTCTGATACTTGTTTAATTTTCTCCCTGTCCTTTTCATCTTTTACATACACGAAGATTAATCCTTTCTCCTCGTTAATAAACATCCCACCGTAAGAAGGCAAACTTGTTGAGAATTTCCCCTTGAGTTCATTAATTCCTACCAACTCCATTAAATCCCTTGCAGCTTGGTGCAAAGCCATTGGGTCCGGTTTCTTGAACAAGCCATAGGGCATTTCTTTGAATGCAAACCCTTCAAAACCTCTGGCTTTCTCAGGCTCTTGGCAGTACCACCAAACTCTGGGCTCGCTCTTCTGAACCCACTGTCCATTCTCAAAAACCCAGTAATTCACGGGCTGGCAAGCTTTGTCATTGCTGTCCTTAACAATACTTGCACTCCCAAAAGAGCCCAAAACCAATACACCAAGCAACAAAACACTTAATAATTTCCGTCGCAATGACATCACCAGAGAGATTTTTCATAATATTGTGTGCGTTCAGATTATTTAAAGGTTTCTACCTTATATGCGTAACGTTAACTGTATGATCCTGAATGGCCTCTAAAAGTCGATGAAGGTTGGTGGAGCTGAGGTCAGTTGGTGTACCTCCTCCGATGTAGACGGCATGGA
>DQUR01000064.1 GCA_015662175.1 Thermococcus paralvinellae
TCTTGGAGAGGCACATACCAAGGATAATCAAGTTCTACAAACCAAAGAGGGATGCAATGCTTGATGCCCTTGAAGACTACATGCCTGAAGGCGTTAAGTGGACAAGGCCAGAGGGAGGTATGTTCGTCTGGGCAACGGTTCCAGAAAGCATTGACACAAAGAAGATGCTTGAAAAAGCCATAAAGAAGGGCGTTGCCTATGTGCCAGGAGAGGCATTCTTTGCATACAGAGATGTCAAGAATACAATGCGTTTGAACTTCACGTACGTTGACGAGGAGAAGATTAAGATTGGAATCCAGAAGCTTGCCGAGACCATTAAAGAAGAGCTCGGTATGTGAGCCCTTTCTTCCTGCTTTTACTTTTAATAAATGAATCGGGGTAATAACCCGCCCGAGTTCATCGACTCCGCTCTCGGCGGTACTCCCTGGGCATTAGAAAATTAACTTTTGGAGTTTAATAATGTTTTGATACCGGGGAGGTCAAACCAAAAATGTCTGAACTGGTTTTCATAACTTCCCAAGACCAACCCCTGTGTGGAGTGGATCGGCATCATAGCCGAAACCTCTTAGAATTTTTGCAAACTCCTTTGCATATCCATAAACGGTGTAAATCTTCTCCGGCCTGACCTTCTCCACTATCTTCATAAGCTCCCAGAAATCAGCGTGATTACTGAGCTTTAGATTACCAAATCCGGACACATAAAGCTCCGAGAGGAAATTTCCTACTTTTGGGACTCTAAATTCCCTCAAAAGGACCTCCCCATCTTTGTCTATGTTTTTAAATTTGATTCCAAACTTCTCATAAATCTTCGCAACCTTGATTATATTCCTCGAAGTTCTCACGCTGTAGCCATGAACCTCAAGGATCTTCAAAATTTCCTGGGCCTTTCCAATTTGATTTGCATAAATCGTTGGCGTTTTTCCCCTGTCAAGAGAGCTCTCAACAAAGGCAACAAGCCCCTTTTCCACCCCCTTGGGCGAGGGAAAATTGTACATGGGAACACCGAAAGTTGCCTCAATTATCAGAACATCCGCTCTCCGAAATCTGCTCTTCTCGGCGGTTCTAAGCTTGAACCACTTAACATCCCCGGTATAAAGCAGGGAGAACTCATCAAATTCAACGTATATTTGGGCAGAGCCCAACATATGGCCGGCGGGGTAAAGTTTAGCCTTATAATCGCCAATGTAGAAACCTTTCCCAAAGGGAACGGCTTTATAGAATCCACCTTTCTTTAGATGGCTTAAAAATTTGGTTGCCCTTGTGGAAAATATAACGTCTCCATTAACAAAATGGTCGGTATGTGCATGACTTTGAAAGGCAACCTTTGCGGAGGTGTCAAGGCCTATCCCATGAATTATCATCACAATAGGATTAGCTTGGGTCAAGTTAAAACTTTTCCTGGATAAAATATCCGAGTTCAACCGTAAAAGGTTTTTATATGTTGAGTGCCAAGTTCATTTGGTGGTGTCGATGACTTTCGATAAGGAAAAGCTTAAAGAGATTAAGAAGGCCGAACAAGAGTGGGAAGAAAATGTTGTCAAGCCCTTAATCGCAAAAAGACCGGAGAGAAAGGAGAAGTTCATGACCGATGATGGCTTTGAGATTAAAAGAGTTTACACTCCAGCGGATCTCGGAGAGAATTGGGATTATCTGGAAAAGCTTGGCTTTCCCGGGCAGTATCCCTTTACAAGGGGAGTCTACGCAACGATGTATAGAGGGAGACTCTGGACAATGAGGCAATACGCGGGTTATGCCACCGCCGAGGAATCCAACAGGCGTTATAAGTATCTCTTAGAGCAGGGACAGACGGGCTTAAGTGTGGCCTTTGATCTGCCGACTCAACTTGGTTATGACAGCGATCATCCAATGGCCGAGGGTGAGGTTGGCAAGGTGGGCGTTGCCATCGACTCTCTCTGGGACATGGAGATTCTCTTTGATGGGATTCCCCTTGATAAGGTCTCAACCTCGATGACCATCAACTCGACCGCTGCCAACCTTCTTGCAATGTACATTCTTGTCGCTGAGAAACAGGGTGTCTCACAGCACGTGTTGAGGGGAACCGTCCAAAATGATATCCTCAAGGAGTACATTGCAAGGGGGACCTACATATTCCCGCCACAGCCTTCAATGAGACTGACAACAGACATAATCATGTATTGTGCGGAGCATGTTCCAAAATGGAACCCAATTTCAATAAGCGGTTACCATATCAGGGAGGCAGGTGCAAATGCAGTCCAAGAGGTAGCTTTCACCCTGGCCGATGGTATTGAATACGTTAAGGCCGTTGTGGAGAGGGGTATGGATGTAGATAAGTTCGCCCCGAGATTGAGCTTTTTCTTCAATGCACACAACAACTTCCTCGAGGAGATTGCAAAGTTCAGGGCTGCAAGAAGGTTATGGGCTAAGATAATGAAGGAAAAATTCGGCGCAAAGAATCCGAGGTCCATGCTCCTTAGATTCCACACCCAGACAGCCGGTTCTACCCTTACAGCCCAGCAGCCCGAGAACAACATTATCAGGGTTACAATCCAGGCATTGGCCGCAGTGCTGGGGGGAACGCAGTCATTGCACACCAACAGCTATGATGAGGCATTGAGCCTTCCGACGGAGAAGAGCGTAAGGATAGCGTTGAGAACACAGCAGATAATTGCCTATGAGAGTGGGGTCGTTGATACAATTGATCCGCTTGGGGGTTCATATTACATTGAATGGCTCACCGATCACATTGAGGAAGAAGCTATGAAGTACATCGAAAAGATTGAGCGCATGGGGGGAATGATGAGGGCTATTGAGCGCGGTTATATCCAGAAGGAAATTGCGGATTCCGCTTATAAGTATCAGAAGGAGATTGAAGAGGGCAAGAGGATTATCGTTGGTGTCAACAAGTTTGTTACAGATGAACCGATTGAAGTTGAGATCATCAAGGTCGATCCGAGCATTAGGGACAAGCAAATTGAGCGCCTGAAGAAACTGAGGAGCGAAAGGGACAGCAAGAAGGTGGAGGAGGCTTTGGATAAATTAAGAAATGCCGCCGAGAGGGAGGATGTCAACTTAATGCCGTACATCATTGAAGCACACAGGCATTTGGCAACACTTGGTGAGGTTACCGATGTTTTAAGGGAGGTCTGGGGCGAATACAGGGCACCGCTGATATTCTGAAGACATACTGGTAAAGTAATTTTTCCTTGTTCTTTTCTATGTTTTCTTCAACTCTGTTTCTGTAAGTTGTAATACCACTGAGCAGAGCTAGTAATAAAAACATTTATTTATCAGCTCGGCGAGAACAACTCTGAGAGGTGAGGAAATGAATTGGAAGAGGGGGGCTTACCCTGAGTTTACCCTTGAAGATGCTATTGCAACGCTTTTCCTCTTAAAAATCCCGAGGGGAAGAAAGCAGATTTCTGATGAACTTGACCTTGGTGAAGGAAGCGTTAGAACCCTTTTAAAAAAGCTTGCAAAGCTTGAACTAATAGAGTCAAAGCAAAAGGGACACCATCTGAGTGAAAATGGCTCTAAAGTTCTATCTGAAATAACCACCCTATTTTCTGAGCCGGTTGAAGTTGAAAAAGTTGAAGGCATGCCTACCTGTGCTCTCCTTGTCAAGAGTCCACCACAATTCAAGAGCATAGAACTCAGGGATGAGGCCATTCGTTATTCTGCCAAAGGTGCCATGATCCTTATATGCAAAAATGGTGAGATTGTATTTCCAGAGGACGGAAGGTCGCTAAGGGAAACCCTTCCC
>DQUR01000275.1 GCA_015662175.1 Thermococcus paralvinellae
AGTGTTTCCTGTAATGCTCTGCATGAGCACATAATGGGGAATCCAATTCCACCGGCAATTAACCCAACTTTTTTGCCTCTGGGCTCAAATCCTCTTCCATAAGGACCCCGAATCCAAACGTAATCTCCTTCTTTTAGCTCAAACAATTTTGATGTAAACATTCCAACTCTTTTCATGAGAATTAGGTCCTTATCAGCTAAGCTGAATGGCTTCTCCCCAACGCCTGGGAGCCAGACCATTATAAACTGACCTGGCACAAAGTCGAGTTTTCTATTAAAACGGAATGCCTTAATATCTTTAGCCTCTTTCCACACCTCATCTAACTCAACCCTCGATAACAATTCTTTCCCCCTTGGCTTTCCTATAATTTCATCGTCTTCCATAACAACTTTTCCTCTAAGCAGAGTCATCTTAACCTTTCCTTTCAATTTCCATCCTTCAAATGGACTCCATTTTGCTTTTGTATAGAACTCTTCAGGTTTAACTTCCCATTCCTCCTTTAGGTTCACGATTATTAAATCCGCATCTTTTCCAACTTCGAAACCCTTGTTTTTTATCCCAAAAATCTTGGCTGGGTTTAGAGACGTTTTTTCAATTACATCCCAAAGAGGAATCATGCCCTTGTTATACGCTGTCAGGAGAAGTGCTAATTCAGTCTCCAATCCTGGCAATCCAGCTGCACCTTCCTCTTTTTCATCTAAAGTGTGGGGAGCGTGGTCACTTGCAATGATCGGGATTTTTTCGAAGTTCTGCCACAGGTATTCAACATCTTCTTTACTTCTTAATTTGGGGGATATACTTTCAAAAGTGGATTTTTCTCAAAATCCTTCTAGTTAAGAATAAATGATGGGGGATAATTTCAAAGCTTATCCACGGAAGACTTTCCTCCAAAATTCTCTTTAATCCATCTTTTGTAGAAACATGGCAAATGTGGAGAGATTTCTTTAGTTTTTTGCTCGCATTAAGAGATTTTTCAATTGCTGTTACTTCCACAATATTGGGTCTCTCTGGATACTTTTGGATTAGCTCAGCATGAACACTAACCCTTTTGTTGGCACACCCATAATCTTCTTCGAAATTTTTAGAATAAATGCCTCCTGTAGAGGATCCCATGAAGATTTTATAAAAATCTGCTTTTACATTTTTGACCTCACTACAGTTTCCTGCAATTAAAAAGACTCAAATGCGTAATCTGTATATGATCTCCTCTTGAAGAGTTCTGCTCTTCTCTCAAAAATTTCTTTATTCATAATTGGCGGATCTGTATTTGGCATATCAAAATACTGTGGTTATCCCCCCATGAAGGGCTGCCATAGTTCCGCTTTTCACTGTTTCTTTATGTTTTTGACCAAAATTTCTTAAATGTACGTGAACATCAATCATTCCTGGCATTATAATCTCATGAGCTTTTGTTTCAATTACTTCCTCTCCCTTAAGGGAACCTTTTGAGAATTTTGAGATTTTACCATTATCAACCCATTATCAACTGCGATGTATCCATCTATAACTTAATTTTCAATGAAAAAAATTTGCCCTTGAGAACCAACTGCCCGCTTGAACTTTAAATGTCAAATCTTTTAAAGTTTTTTCGTTACAATCTAAATAAAACAAGGTTTCAGACGATTTTCCGGACTTTCTTCAGGATTTTTTGAGTAGAATTTTATAGAATAAGCACAAACTACTCTAGATATTTTAGTTTATAAGTTAAATATGTCGCATTGTTTCAACTAACGGTTACTATTCCCATGTTTGATTTAATAATCCATAATTTTTCAATAAATTCCTTCAAAGTTTTACAAAAACGTAACCCTTAAATAGGGATCCCATGTATAGTCTTATGCCTTTATACACTAAGGAATGCAATGGTGTTTAAAAAATGAAGGAGGGCTAAACCATGAAGAGGTCTGGAATTTTGGCCTTGCTATTTGTTTTTGCAATGCTTTTGAGTCCACTGGCTGCAGCGGAGCAGGGACCAGCCCCTAACACCGTCTATATCTCTATTAGGACTAATGAGGAAACTGGTATTACTGATGTTGCGAAGGGGGACTTGGATATCTTCCTTTGGTCGGTTTCTGGTGCTAAGTTCAAGGACTTGCCTGCAGATGTTTTGAACAATTTAAAGCTTATTAAGACTGCAAGCGCTTACTGGGAAATCACAATGAACCCGGTTCACGATGACGACAGCCCTTACCTCGTTACGGTTGGTGAGAAGAAATACTTCAATCCATTTGCAATTAGGGAAGTCAGGTTTGCAATGAACTGGCTCGTCAGCAGGCAGTACATTGTCCAGAACATCCTCCAGGGTAGCGGAGCACCAATGATCGGTGGTATTAGGCCAAGCACAGGTGCAAACCCATATTTTGAGCCAGTTTACAAGGCTCTTGGTATCTCAGCTACAGCCGATGTGGCCAAGGCACAAAAAATGGTCGAGGAGGCTATGAAGAAGGCCGCTGATGAGTTGGCGAAGCAGGGTTATGAGTTGAAGAAGGGTGATGATGGGTTCTGGTACTTCAACGGTGAGCCTGTTACGGTCAAGTTCATCATCAGAATTGAGGACAGGAGAAAGGACCAGGGGCTTTACGTTGCCGACTTAATTGAAAAGTTCCTTGGATTTAAGGTTGAGAGGCTCTTATGGGACAGGAGAAAGGCATCATCTACGGTTTACTTGAGTGATCCTAAGAATTATGAGTGGAATCTCTACACTGCTGGTTGGGTTTCAACGGTCAACGTTAAGTGGCCTGATGATTACACGGCCTTCTGGTATGCTCCATGGTATGGCTGGCTTCCAGCTCCGGTTGGGTGGGAGTACAAGCCAACGCTGACGGTTAAGGATTTCATTGAGTACATTGGCGGTCCGGACAAGGCTGTTGAGGCTCTTGACCTCAAGTACTATGTTGGTGACAAGCTCAAGGAGATTTACGACTGGACCATTGAGGAAGTCACAAAGCTTCTAGTCCTCACGAACGTTGAGGTTAACGGCAAGGAGTACGTTCTTGAGGAAGGTAACGTTGACCAGTACTGGGACCTCCAGAAGATTTCGATGGGACTTGGTATAATGGACAGCGTTAGAGTGTTCACTGCAGAGACCTGGGAGTACTTCCCCGTGAATAAGAACAGGGTTAAGGCGATTGCAAGGGACGTTTCCTCTGGATTGTGGACGAGGTGGAGTTTGATCACTGCCGA
>DQUR01000040.1 GCA_015662175.1 Thermococcus paralvinellae
AAGGTAAGGGAAGTGAGTTTTTTTGGGATTAGGTACCCTGTTCCCTACATTGACTGGGGAGAGCAGAAGGTGGTAATAGCAATAAACGTTGGTGGGGCACTGGTTCCCCTGAGCATAGTTACCTATGAGTTCCTTAGATTTGCAATTATGGGAGATACCGGGTTAATTGTTAGGATGCTCATAGCGATTTTTGTATCCGCAGCGCTTAGCAAAATCTTTTCAAAACCCGTTAAGGGACTGGGAATTGCAATACCTACATTTATTCCTCCGCTGATTGCCGCTTCCCTTGCCCTTTTACTTGGAGGGCCCAACAGGCCAGCTGTAGCATATGCAAGTGGAACCATGGGTGTCTTAATCGGGGCTGATTTACTCAACTGGAGTAAAATTAAGGAACTTGGAGCTCCAATGGTTAGTATAGGTGGTGCTGGCACATTTGATGGCATATTCCTGGCTGGTATAATTGCAGTGTTGCTGGTTTAAGGAGGTGATATTATGAAAATCATTATCGGGAGTGGAGCCAAGCACCTGAGAAGGGAGATAGAAGAAAAATGTCAGATCTATAGAAAAGACCTCCTCGAGGTGGAGATTAGGAAGTTCCCGGATGGTGAGAAATACGTCAGGGTGTCTGGAGAGGGAGATGAAGCCATCGTTGTGCAATCAACGTATTTCCCCCAGGACGAACATTTAATTGAGCTTCTCTTGCTGGGGGATGCACTTAAGGAAAAGGGATTCAAAAAGCTAATTGCAGTTGTTCCCTACCTTGCATACTCAAGACAAGACAGGGTTACAAAGGATGGGGAGCCAATAAGTGTCAGGGCAATTATGAGGGCAATAGGCATTTACTATGATGAGCTCTATGTTTTTGATCTGCACAATCCAAAAACTGTAGAATTTTTCCCAAAAATGGCTGTTAATCTCAGTCCTGCAAGAGCGATTGCTGAGTATTTCAAAGACAAACTTAGAGAGGGCATAGTCCTGGCGCCGGATAGGGGAGCTTTGGAGAGGGCAAGGGCCGTTGCTGAAATTTTGGGAGTGGAGTTCAGCTACTTTGAGAAAAAGAGAATTTCCCCAACTGAAGTCCAGATGACGCCGGTTGATATAGACGTTGAAGGAAAGAACGTGCTGATAGTCGATGACATTATAAGCACAGGTGGAACGATGATTAGGGCGGCAAACATATTAAGGAAAATGGGGGCAAAAAGGATATATGTTGTAGCCACTCATGGGGTCTTTGCTGAAGGGGCCATTGAAAGGGTTGGTAAAGCTGTCGATGAACTTGCAGTGACGAATACAATTCCGACTCCAGTTTCAAAAATAAGCATTGTTGAGGACATCTTAACGCTTTAGTTTTTTAACAATTTTGTTGGCATAAAGGCCTCTTCTTAAGCCCCCAGTTCAACAAGGGCTAGAATTGGTAATGGCCGAAATCTGATAGCTAACCCGATGTTCCAAAGCCGTTATGGTTTTTCGATACTCAAACTTCAGGAATAATGCACTCTGGCGGGACGTATTTAACTATTCTAACATTTTTACCGGCCTTGTATATCTTGTAGCCCCTCCTCCTTAAACATTCTGCATCAACAACCAGAATAGCGACATCTTTTCCGTGTCTTAAGCCTGTGTAGTATGCTTCAGTTCTATCCCTTGTTAGATGAACAAACTTCCTCTTCATGGGCTTTAATCCTTCTTTCAGAATGCTATCCAGATTTTTTCGTGGTGTTCCGTGATAAAGGATTCTGCTTTCCGTATCTTCCTCATGGTCCAAAAACACTTCATAGCTGTGCCCGTAACGTGCCCTGATTTTACCATCCCTGATTTCAAATCTCCCCTTTGGATCAAGCTCAACAACAGCCCTGACGTGCCCTTCTTCAACCCAGGGGTAAACACTTTTAAGGGCTTTAACGAACTCGTCAAGCTTAATGAATCCGAACTCATCTGGATTGAGATTAAATTCCCATGGAGAGTGTCTCAAAATGTAAGTCATGAGCTTACTCAGCTTAACCCTTTTTCGGTCATCTAAGAACAGCTTACCTTTATGCTCTTCTGTGAATTTGCCGTTGTGAATGTTTCTCATGGAATCTCCACCGAGCAGCAAAAAGAAAAATCACTTAAATCTCCTTAAGGCCATCTCTGCTGCAACAGTTATTGGATCAATGGTCGGGCTTATTGGCGGAGCATAGGCAGTTTCAAGGTAAACGATGTCTTCAACAGTTGCATTCTTCTGTGCCAAAGCGGATAGGGTCATTATCCTGCCCCAAACTCTCTCGCCACCTACTATCTGGGCTCCAATTAATTTTCTGTCCTCTTTTCTGAAAATCAGCTTAACATGGATTGGCTTTCCGCCGGGATAGTACTCGGGCTTTGTTGAGCCTTTGAATTTTCCAACAACAACGTTTATACCTTCTCTCTTAGCTCTCTCTTCTGTCATTCCAAAGGTTCCAATTTCGAGATCAAAAAGCTCTGTTATTGCAGTGTTGAACACAGGTTTGAACTTTACGTTTTTGCCAAAGACATTCTCAGCAGCAACCTTTGCCATCCTCACAGCAGTTGTACCAAGCTGACTGAGGGTTCTTTGCCCGGTAACGGCATCAAAGACTTCCGCACAGTCCCCGATAGCGTAAATGTCTGGGTCACTGGTTTGTAGATACTCGTTTACAACTATTCCTTTATTGACTTCGAGACCTGCCCTTTTGGCCAAATCGACGTTGGCTCTCACACCGGTAGCTATTAGAACAAGATCAGCCTCGATTTCTTCGTCTCCAATCTTGACAGCTTTGACTGGGCTTCCAATTATCTCGCTTACTCCAACGCCAAATCTAAAGCTTATACCCCTCTCCTCAAGATGTTGCTGCACAATCCTTGCCATGTCCTTATCGAGCATGGTTGGCAATAAATGTCCTAAAAGCTCTACAACTAAAACCTCCATGCCAAGCTCTCTAAATGCCACAGCCCCTTCTAATCCGATGAGACCAGCACCGATAACAACAGCCCTCTTTGGCTTTCTCTTGGCTATGTAGGCTTTGATTTTTCTCACATCATCCATGCTCTTGAGCGTGAAGACGCCTTCGTTCTTAACGCCTTTAATTGGTGGAACGAAGGCTCTTGAGCCAGTAGCAAGGACGAGTTTATCGTAGGGGACTTCACCTTTATCGGTGATCACAACTTTTTTCTCCCTGTCAATTTCCTCTGCTTCCGTTTCAAGCATCAACTGGATTTTCTGCTTCTCATAAAAGCTGTTCGGGAAAATGACTATGTCCTCAAGCTCTGGGATTTTTCCGCTGAGAACGAAGGGCAAGGCACAGGGTGAGTACTGCATGGTGTCTTCCTTCCCAATGACTGTTATCTCAGCCTTTCTGTTAATTTTTCTCGCAAAAAGCGCAAAGTTGCTCCCGGCAGTTCCAGAGCCAATAACAACTATTCTCATATCCACCACCAAAGAAAAGATTGAAGGGGGAAGTATAAAAATCTGCCCTTAACCGAAGGTTGTTAGTGGTGAGCCTTTTCGCGGGATTTTAGTATTTCCACATTTAGTATTTCCACAAATTCACTTCTCTCGATTGCGCTCAGGGCTTTGAGCCAGCCTGCTGTGTGTATTTTGTTTTCCAAAGTTCAAATACAATCATGCCAAAAACCAATAGGAGTGAACATACAATCCACTTGGAGGCAAGATCTCCCAGGGCGAGGAACAGGGGTAGTATTACCATAC
Source organism: Thermococcus paralvinellae (assembly GCA_015662175.1). Taxonomy (GTDB): domain Archaea; phylum Methanobacteriota_B; class Thermococci; order Thermococcales; family Thermococcaceae; genus Thermococcus_B; species Thermococcus_B paralvinellae_A. Next base: position 3,707 of record DQUR01000040.1, read on the forward strand.
CAACCCCGAAGTTTACCAGTGAAATCATTGAACTAGCTGAAGCTCGTATTTCAGAGGGGATTACAGAGTTCCTCAGGCGAGCGATAAAGACGTAGTATGAACCGATTAATATCTCAAAGACAAACAGAAGCACTAATATCAACATCGCAGTAGGTTTAGTGGGATTTGATTTTAGCGGTAGGGCTATGGTCGATGTAATGACGGTGCCGCCAATTAGGAACATCCGTACACCCTTAATTTCATTGGACGCCCTTCTTGCGAGGTAACTACCTATGGCCATAAAGGTCATTAGCACGAAATACACAAACCCAAGGAGGCTTTCATGTATGCCCACATCCCTCAGGGTTATCGGCCATATCATAAAGAACACTGAGAGCATTGAGGATACTAAAAGAATAATCAGCACCAGCATAGAAAATCTGATGTCCCTAAGCATCTTTAGATTTTTTAATAGGATTGTTCTGCTGTCATGATGGCCCCTGTTATCTTTCAGGAAAAATAGCATTGCTGGAGAAAGAACGCCCAAGGCACCGGAGAGCAACAGTGGCCATTTCAGGCCCATATATTTGACAGAAATCCCGGCTAATACTGATGCGACCACCCCACCAATGTTCTTCAGTGTTCCCATATTGGAGAACAATTTTTTCAAGTTGGCCCTGCCAAAGGTGTCTACTGCCCAGGCCTCTAGGGAACCGGAGATGAAAGCCATTCCTGCGCCTCCAAGTACGGCGGAGAGAATTACAATGTAACCCCTAGGTACTTCAAAAATCACCAGTACAGGCATGCCCATTCCAAGCAAAAATGAGCCCAACATCGTTGATTTAAGCCTTCCAACCTTATCGGCCAGCACCCCGGATGGATACTCTAGCAGAAGATTGGAGACTCTGTTCAATGAGTATGCCAAGCCAATCCAAGGTAGGGTGACGTACGAGTTAAGATACAGTACGAAATCCCGGTAGGTACATGGAGACGGAGAGTAGAAAATAAAACAGAAGAAAGATTAGTTGCCCATTTGAACCCTCTCTATGTGCGGGCATAGGGGTCCTCCCGGTTCATAAAATGCATATGAGTTGTATGCACATCCGCCTTTGCAGATGTTGGTTGGCATTTTGAACAGTTTGTGGTTTCTACGGTAATCACCCTCTTGCTCCTGAAAGTATTTAGCACCTTCGAGTTTACCCAGAGGTCTGTTTAATGAGGTTTCCGGCTATGAACTCCTTATGGCCTAGAAACGGTGAACATGGATATACATTCCCTGAACTGTCCAAGTGGATAGTTCTTCCTGCAGCACAGACCCCTGCTAAATTTAGTTCCTTTAGAGTGCTAAAAGAGTCTGGATGTTTTCCCAAGTAAATGTATACCTTCTCGGTGACAGACATGCCATCACCGTAAGACAATAGTCGGACAGAAAATTGAAAGGAACCTCATGGCTCCACAACCGTTCCGTTATGTTTTCCTCTGATAACATCAAAGAGGTTTGTTGCGTCCTTCTTGCCCACGATGTACGTCCTTATCTTGCCACGCTGGATGAACTTGGCAGCAAG
>DQUR01000205.1 GCA_015662175.1 Thermococcus paralvinellae
TAAACAACCTGATACTCGAGGCGGAGAAGAGCGGATACCGGGGAAAAGCTGATCTGCTGATGGATGACGACATGAGTCCAGATATGAAGGAGTTCTTCTACGAGATGCTCGTAAAGCACAGGAAAGATTTACCCCACTATGAGCAGGTTGATGTTGCATAAGGTGATAAAATGAGGGAGAGCGGATATCACTCATACCTCGTCGGTGAGTTGCCAAAGGGATGCAGGCTTTGTGTTAAAGGGGCCAAGCTGGTGCTTTTTATCACGGGGATATGCCCAAGGGACTGCTTCTACTGTCCCCTGAGCCCCTGGCGGAGATGGGATGTAGCTTACGCAAATGAGAGACCCATTAAGGATAAGGAGGACATTATAGAGGAAGCCAAAATCCAGGAAGCTTTGGGGGCTGGAGTTACGGGGGGTGATCCCCTAGCGAGATTAAACAGGACTGCGGAATACATCAAGGTCTTGAAGGAGACCTTTGGCAGAAGGTTCCACATCCATCTCTACACCACCGGGGCTCTGGCAACAAAAGAAAATCTGGAAAAGCTTTATGATGCCGGTTTGGATGAAATAAGATTTCACCCTGATTTGTTCAACCCGAACTCAAGGCTATTCAGGGTGGAGATTGAGAACATAAAGAATGCATTCGACTTCGACTGGGACGTTGGGGGAGAGGTTCCTGCCGTTCCTGGTCAGGGTGAGAGGATAAAGTGGTTTGCCGAATTTTTAGATAAGCTTGAGGCCAGATTCCTGAACATAAACGAGCTGGAGTTCAGCGAGACCAATTTAAGGAGCCTCTTGGATAAGGGGTATCGGCCCATCAGCGATGAGAGCTCAGCAATTAAAGGAAGCATAGAGCTTGGGCTTGAGATTCTCAAATGGGGCGAAGAAAATACCTCGCTTGGCTATCACCTCTGCACCGCAAAGCTGAAGGACGCTGTGCAACTAAAGAACAGATTGAGGAGGATGGCGAGGAACGTTGCAAAACCATACATGGAGATAACCAAAGATGGAACGCTCCGCTTTGGAGTGGCGGAATACGGGGATTTGGACGAACTTTACATGCTCTTGGTTGAAGAAGCAGGTGTTCCAAAGGAGTGGCTTCACTTAAACAGGAAAAAGGGATGGATTGAAATGCCAATTGAAGTTGCCCTTGAGTTGGCTGGTGCAATAGAGGGAGATGTTAGGTTTTATATCGTCGAGGAATACCCGACCTTTGACAGGATGGAGGTTGAGAGGATTCCGCTTCCCTGATCCCGGAGGATGAGTTCCAGGAGAGGATTGGTAGTACTCCCCGTTTTCTTCCCCAAATATTAAAAATTAGAAAAATGGCTTTGGTGGGGTATAAGGTCAGCCTTCCACCACACGCCTTAGTCACTTACCTTCTCAATCCCTATCTTTGCGTTTACATCCTCCCAGTCAACGACGTAGCCCTTTGGCTCCTCAAAGAGCACTTCAACCGCCCTCGTTTCTCTCTTTATGTAGTCAAGCATGTCTTTGAGTAACCCGCTGTTCTCTTCCGTCGTCTCAATGTAGACCTTTATTCTGTCGTTAACATCTAGATCAAGCCTCTTTCTCATCTCCTGTATCCTGCGGACGAACTCCCTCGCAAGTCCTTCCATCATGAGCTCCCTTGTCAGCGTTTTGTCAACGAAGACCTTTCCATGGTCGAATTCTTCACCAACGAGGAAGTCCGGTAAATGCTCTTCAACAACTATGTGGTCCCTCTCAAGAGTGAACTCTTTACCTTCAATCTCAACCTTAAGCCCGCCTTTGGTGAGTTTTTCATAAAGCTCTCTGTCGTTCTGTTCGTCAATCCACTTGGCTATGAGCTTTGCATCTCCCTTGAAGTGCGGGCCGAGTTTTGCGAAGTTTGGCCTGACTTTTATTTCTCTTTCTACCTTTGCGACTTTGACTTCCTTAGCATTGAGCTGGTCTCTCAAAATTCTGTTCAATCTTTTCACAGCCTTCTTTGTAAGTTCATCCTCCGTCTCTATTATTATCCTCCTGACCGGATATCTAAGCTTTATCTTTGCTTTTTGTCTGGCACTTGAGCCAGCCTCCACTATCTTTCTAATTATCGCCATCTCCCTCTCAAGTTCCTCATCCGTGAATTCCTTAACGGGCCAGTCCTCCATGTGAACGCTCTCCCTTCTGGCAATCATATTCTGATATATTGCCTCGGCTATGTATGGTGTAAACGGTGCCATGAGCCTCAACAGAACGTCAAAGACCTTCCAGAGGGTCCAATATGCAGCAAATTTATCTGGATCGTCTCCCTCAACCCAGAGCCTTTTCCTTATCAATCTCACATACCACCTGCTCAGATCCTCAACGACAAAGTCGTAGATCCCTCTTGTAGCTTTTGTAAGGTGAAAAGTCTCTATTCCCTCTGTAA
>DQUR01000286.1 GCA_015662175.1 Thermococcus paralvinellae
CGTGTAAGCGATAACCTCCAGCGCATCCTGGAGAGCATAGTTGCCCTCGGGAAAGACCTCCACCACATCCACTGGTGGGAGGTTAGAACTCCCGTCTTCACACCATACGTGGTCGTGAAGGACGTGGGAATAACGAGGGCAACAAAGTGATCTTTAAATTATCCCCTTGGCATAAAGTTCATGGTAGGCCTTTAATATGGCGTCCCTGACTCTCTTTGGCCCATATTTTTTTACGGTAGCCTTCAGCCCCTCTTCATGGACTTTTTTCATGATCAAATCAACGTCTGGGGAAATTTTTAGGCTATTTTCAACATAAAGCTTTGCTATTTCCTCGGGTTCACGGTAATTGAGGCCCTTAAGCCATTTTAGAGGTATCCCCTCCTTGAATTGCTTTATAACTTCAAACTCGATGATCGTGATTTCATCATCGCCATAAAGCTCTCCATAAATTTTGTTCAAAGCTTTCAAAAGCTCTTTGACATTTTTAAAACCATCCTTCCTTGCATCCTCATCGGTGAGTTCTCTGACTTTCTTCTTTGTGATGCCTTTTATCCTGGCCTTGGCTATTGCAGTATCGCTTGGGGTTATGACTATGTAAACCTCACTACCCTCCTTGGCCTCGTATTTTCCGTATCTAATCGTTGTAACTTTCTTCCCTTTCAGAATACGCTCTTTGTATGCGTTATCTATCAGCATGAACTTCCTTATTTGAACCGTCTTTGCCACTGTTCAGCACCTCAACTATCTTCGGAACATCAAGCAGGTCGGTGATTTCGTAATCTGCATAGTCCTTATATTCCTTTTCCCTGTTTGCATACTTCCCATAGCGAAACCAAACCGTGTGCATCCCCACTTTCTTCGCTCCGTAAATATCTGAATAAAGCCTGTCCCCAACCATCACGGCCTCTTCAGCATTAACCCCGAATATTCTGAGTGCCTTCAGGAAAATTTTTGAATGCGGTTTCTTAACCCCCTCAAAATCAGATATAACAACATGCTCAAAGAAATCGTCCAAATCCAGGCGCAGAATTTTTTCCCACTGCTTTATCGGGTCTCCATCCGTGATTATACCAAGCCTTAGCCCCATTTCACGGAGCTTAAGGAGGGCTTTCCTTACATGCCTCACTTCCCTCAGATAGGCGAATTTTGTATTATGGTAGGCAATTACCCCAGCAGCAACCCACTTTGGATTGTACTTTAAGTCCAAACGTCTGAGAAGGTAGTCGAAGTGCTTTGGAAAGTTGCTCCCATACTCATTGATAAGCTCTAAAAGCTCGGTATAGGCAGTGTTGAAATCGACAGGCATCCCATGGCGTATCATGTTTTCTATGGCGTTTTTTCTCGCCATCTCAGCTAGCCTTGTTGTATCCGCTATCGTATCATCAAGGTCAAAAAACACGACCTTTATCATGTCCTTCCCCACTTTATCTTTGGTGGGGATGTATTTAACCTTTCCCAATATCCAAATACAGCTTGCTTTGTTTTGTCCTCATTCTTCTCAAATCCTGAAAGTATTCATCCTCACGAATCAGCTCTTCGAGCAAATTTTCAAGCTTCCAAGTGAGTGAAGTTGATGTCGTGGTTGCGAAAATTATCCTTCCTAGATTCAGGGACTTTACCTTAGATAAGACCTCCCTAATTTGAGGATTTTCGAGGTTGTGCATTAAAACGAACTTTTTAAGGTGCCAATCGCATGAACCTTTCAGCTCCTTCGCCCTTTCAACTATGGCTTGTACAACCCAATCCCTGCAGTATTGGGGAATCTCATAGACCCTGAACTCGCTAAGCATTCCTCTAATTTCCTCAACTTCATCCTCGTTAAATCCAATTAAGAATATCATTCTCCCAACTCCACAATTTTCTTCAAAAGCTCATTCATAACCTCCCCGGCTTTTCCCCTTATGAAGATGTCAGCTATCGGCGTGATGCCGCTTTCACTTGGATTGATCTCAATTACGTATCCACCATTATCTCTGACCATATAGGGTATGTATGCTGCCGGGAATACCTGCCCGCTCGTCCCTATGACCAGACACACATCGGATCTTCTCGCTAAGTTAAACGCTTTGCTTAGGGAACTCTCGGGCAAGGCCTCTCCAAACCAGACAACATCTGGCCTTAAAAGAGAGCTGCACTTTGGACATCTGGGCAAATCCTTATCCTCAAGGAACTTTTCAAGTCTTCCGCTTTCCTTAAGATTTTCCCTGTAATCACAACGCGTGCATTTAATCCTAAAGATGTTTCCATGGAGCTCAATAATGTTCTTATTTCCAGCCTCCCTGTGCAGGTCATCAACATTCTGGGTAATTACGGCTTTAAGAATTCCCATTCTCTCAAGTTCAGCTAAAGCCAAGTGAGCTCTGTTAGGCTTGGCTTTTGATATAAGCCTCATCCTCCATCTGTAAAACTCCCACACAAGCTCTGGATTTTTGGCAAAAGCTTCCGGCGTGGCAAGTTCCTCTGGGCGATATTGCTTCCATAATCCGTTTTTTCCTCTGAAAGTTGGTATCCCACTCTCGGCACTTATTCCGGCCCCGGTAAAGGCTATTAAAAACTTCGAACGGGCGATTAATTTTGCCGCTTCCTCTATCATGCCATCCCCCAATATTTTTCCCCTCTTGGCTTTAAAATTTTAACACACATGTTTAAGCAATCTTTAAATTACATGACAGTGAAATATTCCATGCATAAATCTCTGGGGTGATACCATGGGTTATGAAGAGTATAAGGACAAAGTTTTGGAGTTTATTGAGATGCACGAAAAGTGGAGAGCTTCAACGATTAATTTGATTGCAAGCGAAAACGTGACTTCTCCAAGTGTTATAAGAGCTATCGCCTCTGGCTTTATGCACAAATATGCTGAGGGCTGGCCAAGGCAGAGGTACTATCAGGGATGTAAGTATGTTGATGAGGTTGAGCTCATTGGTGTAGACCTCTTCTGCAAGCTCTTCAAGAGCGACTTCGCAGATTTAAGGCCGATATCAGGCACAAACGCAAACCAAGCTGCATTCTTTGGCCTCACACAGCCTGGAGATAATGTCATAGTCCTCCACACCTCCCACGGGGGGCATATAAGCCACATGCCTTTTGGTGCAGCCGGTATGAGGGGCCTCAACGTCTTCACGTGGCCGTTTGATAACGAAACCTTCAACATCGATGTTGATAAAGCAGCCCAGCTTATTAGGGAGAAGAAGCCAAAGCTCATTGTTTTCGGTGGTTCACTGTTCCCATTCCCACACCCGGTCAAAGAGCTCGCTCCAGTTGCCAAGGAAGTTGGAGCTTATGTTATGTATGACGCAGCTCACGTTCTCGGGTTGATTGCTGGAGGGGAGTTCCAGGACCCGCTTAGAGAAGGGGCCGATATAGTCACATCCTCAACTCACAAGACGTTCCCGGGCCCGCAGGGAGGTGTAATCCTCTACAAGAACTTTGGGGAGGACGTTGCAAAGCTTCAGTGGGCAATCTTCCCGGGTGTCCTCAGCAACCACCACCTCCACCACGTGGCTGGGAAGGTGATAACGGCGGCGGAGATGCTTGAGTATAGGGAAGCTTATGCAAAGCAAACAGTCAAGAACGCAAAAGCTCTGGCGGAGGCTTTAGCTGAGGAAGGGTTCAACGTTATTGGTGAAGACCAGGGCTACACCAAGAGCCATCAGGTTATAGTTGATGTAAGCGATCTACACGAGGCTGCAGGTGGGTGGGCGGCACCACTTTTGGAGGAAGCTGGAATAATCCTCAACAAAAACCTCTTACCCTGGGATCCACTTGAGAAGGTCAATGAGCCGAGCGGTCTCAGAATCGGTGTCCAGGAGATGACAAGGGTTGGAATGATGGAAGATGACATGAAAGAAATTGCAAGGTTTATGAGACGCGTTTTGATTGACAGAGAAGATCCAAAGAAGGTTGAGAAGGAGGTATTTGAGTTCAGAAAACAGTTCCAGAAGGTCTACTACTCCTTCGACTACGGTTTACCGATGAAGGATTAATTTTTCTCTTTTTCTTCTACCTTCTCACCAAGCTGGCAAAACTTTTTATCCTCTCAATTGTATCCTTAGCAGGGGTGAGGCGATGAGGTTCTGTCCAAA
>DQUR01000236.1 GCA_015662175.1 Thermococcus paralvinellae
ATTTTGACTTAGTAATCCACACAGGTGACGTAACAAATCAGGGACTCAAAGAAGAATACGAGCATGCTAGCTATTTAATTAGAAAGATAGAAAAGCCGCTCATAGTCCTTCCGGGCAATCATGATGCTCGTAATGTTGGGTATGAGCTGTTCGAAAAATACATTGGCCCTTTATACGGCGTCTATGAACGAGATAACCTTGTAATAATTTGGATTGATTCAACAATACCCGATTTAAGCGACGGGAGAATTGGCGGTTATAAATTCCGCTGGTTGAAGGAAAAGCTGGAGGAATATTCTCATAAGAAATTCAAAGTTGTAGCTGCCCACCATCATCTCGTTCCATTACCCGATACGGGAAGGGAGAGAAACGTTTTGTACAATGCAGGTGACGTTTTGGATTTACTCTTGAGGCATGAGGTGAACCTCTATCTCTGTGGGCATAAGCATGTTCCAAACGTTTACAGCATTGAAGATTTAGTTGTTGTAAACGCCGGCTGTACCTCATGCAGAAAGACAAGGAAAGGGGATGTAAACAGCTATAACATAGTCAAGCTGAATGGCAATGGACGAATTGATGTGAGTATAAAGAGAGTAACTGGGGATGAGCTGAAAAAGAACTACAAATCCGTGAAGCCTAAGATTTTCATTCCAAAAGGAAAGCACCTTCTAAGGATAATCCAGATGAGTGAGAGCAATGTTTCCGATAGAATATACTTCAGGAAGCGTATTCTTGAAAATGCAATAAGAGCAATAAACGAGAAGTATAAGCCAGATTTGATCATCCACTGCGGTGATATTGTGGATGTGGGAATTGAGAGATATTACGAGATGGCGGTGGAGTATTATGCAAAGCTTAAGGCAGAGAAACTTATAGTGCCGGGGCATAATGACATAACATACCTTGGATATGATCTGTTTAAGGAGTACTTTGGAGAGCCCGAGATTAAAGAATTGGGTGATTTCGTCTTTATTCCTATACTGACTGCTCAATACGAAACCCCCATAGGTGTTGTTGGTAGAATGGGTCAAAAACTCCTGAAATCTATCCTCGAAGAATACAAAGAGAAGTTCACGGCTGTTGTAATGCATCATAACATAATACCAATTCCAAGAAGCAGAGAACTTGGATTTCTGGAAGATGCTGGTAATGTTTTGAGAATACTCACCGAAAAAAGAACAGAGCTTGTAATGACAGGGCACGGTGGCAATGCGTTTGGAGTTAGGATTGAAAGAACTCCGATAATCAATGCCGGTTCAATAAGCTGGGAGCTACATAGAAATCCCTTCGGAAATTCATTCAATTTGATTGACATTTACGAGGACATGATTGTTGCCTTTGAAATCCAAGCGACATGGGGCTCAAGAAAGCTTTTAGGCATTTGGAAAATCAAAACTGAGGTTCCTTGGAAGGGTTAAACCTCGATTCCAAATCCTCCTTACATTTCACACAAAAGCTTTAGAATTTTGTCCATATTAATTGGAATTTCCTTGAGTTATGTACAGGCCTTTTTAATTTGAGCTTTCTTCTCCCTCACTCCTTTCACCAAGGTAAAAAAGAAGAGACAATAGAACCCCTTTGATGCTCCGCTCTACCAGTGGGATCATCATTAAACATAGAGAGCCTTTGGGAGCTCATCTCCTCTTATTTTATCCAGCGTAAGCAACCTCTTTTTCGAAGCAGTTAAAAACTCTATTAGTCTCCTCTCGCTGATACCTTCCCGCTTAAGCTCATCAAAGCTAAATTCTAAAGCTCTTAAAAAGGATTGTAAACCTTTCAAGTTTTTCTATTTTACTTTTTGACAAAAGGCTTAATTTAAGGACTGTTCTCTCAATTGGCTCATTTTCCACATCCACACTTAAAATAATCCTGTCTTCTAGGCGAGAACCTTCCTCAAAAGCTTTAATAACCACCCATACTATCCCATTTGTTAAGATCCCATACTTAACCCCATGATTGAAGCAGTATCTCCCGAGCTGTCTTAGAGGTCTATCCTTTTTAAGAACATTTACGCTTAGATTTTTGGCTTCAACAAATGCAACAACTCTGTCATTAAGAATTAAAGCATAATCAGCTCTTCCCTCTTCAGTCCTTCTTCTGGGCGCACTTCTTTTGGATTGTCCCATTTCCAGCCAAGCGCTTGAAATATCTCTCCGATTAAATGTTGCTTTACAGCCTCCTCATTCCGCTCATATAATCCTCTGTGTTCATTCACTTTTTGAGAACATCGAGTATAACCCTCCCTATTTTATCCATCCTTTGGCACCTCAATGATGTACTTCTTGTTTTCCCTCTCAAAGCCTCTGAAGGTTCCGAGCTTAAGCTTTGTGAGGGCTTTTTCAACGTTGAGAACTTTCATCGAAGCTAAGTGGGTAACTTCGGAATCTTTGAGGAATTGGGGCAAAACTTGGGCTGTTGGTCCAGTCAGAACAATGAGTCTTGCTTTCTTAGATCTTTCAAGAATCATGTCCAAGGTGGCATTCACCAATGCAGTTCCGCTTACGATAACAGCGTCCACCTCCGGAAGAATCCAGTATTCCAAAGAGTCGCTTA
>DQUR01000170.1 GCA_015662175.1 Thermococcus paralvinellae
AGGGAAAACCGTCAACATTGATGCTTTTAGCGAGCTCCTTGAGCAGTTTAAGGAGATAGTCAAGGACAGGCCCCAGCCAAAGCACGAGTTTGATCAGGCCTATGTAACCCCCAAAACTACCGTGGCGAGAGTAATTTTGATGCACACGAGAGGGGATCTGGAAAACAGGGATGTATTCGTCCTCGGTGATGATGATTTAACAAGCGTTGCCCTAATGCTTTCAGGCCTGCCGAAGAGAATAGCCGTTTTGGACATCGATGAGAGGCTGATTAAGTTTATCGAGAAAACTGCGGATGAAATCGGCTACAGCAACATTGAGATTTTTACATTTGACCTAAGGAAGCCCTTGCCAGATTATGCACTCAGGAGGTTTGACACATTCATAACGGACCCACCTGAAACAGTCAATGCTATAAGGGCTTTCGTTGGCAGGGGAATTGCCACTTTGAAAGGCCCGGGCTGTGCCGGCTACTTTGGTATAACGAGAAGGGAGAGCTCGTTAAACAAGTGGAGGGACATCCAAAAGCTCCTTTTAAATGAGTTCAACGTTGTCATAACTGACATAATCAGGAACTTCAATGAGTATGTGAACTGGGGCTATGAGGAGGAGACTAGGGCCTGGAAGCTATTGCCAATGAAGGTTAAGCCAACATACAACTGGTACAAGAGCTACATGTTCAGAATTCAGACTCTTGAGGGTTCAAAGGGTTATGAAGAAGAAATTAAGGATGAGGACATCTACAATGACGAGGAAGCTTCAACCACATAATTTCTCTATTGGCGTGAGTTGCTTCTTCTTTTAACATTATCAGAATCAAGGGGCTTTTACTGTTATTGAGCTTGGATCAAGGCTAACTTATCCCAACCTCAGCCTTTGGTCAGCCAACGAAAGGATCATTCCTTAGGCAATTGCCGAAACATTTATAATCACAAAAGGAGAAGGACATATCATGCTTGAGAAGGAAAAGGAAGCTCTGGCCAAGAGAATTGCAGGGGAGATTACACTCTCCTCAGACCCCGGGAAAACCATGCGTAAGTGGAGAGAGATTTTTGGGATCAGTCAGACGGAGTTAGCCGAGTATTTAGGGGTTTCCTCCTCGGTTATTAGCGATTATGAAGGTGGCAGAAGAAAAAGTCCCGGTGCTTCAACAATAAGGAAGTTTGTTGAGGCCCTGCTTGAAATTGATGAGAGGCGTGGAGGGAACGTAATCAAAGCCTTCAGTAAAACGCTTGGAAGTGAATTTCCGACGAGTGCCATCCTTGATATCAGGGAATTTGCCCTTCCCGTTACCGTAAAGGACATAGTTAGCGCCGTTAAAGGGGAGGTTGTTGCAAACATTGACCTGCTCGATAGACGGATTTATGGATACACCGTTGTGGACAGCATTCAGGCAATCCTCGAAATGAGCAGTGAGGAATTCCTCAAGCTGTATGGCTGGACAACGGAGAGGGCTCTGGTTTTCACGAAGGTAACAACCGGGAGAAGTCCCATGATTGCCATTAGGGTCCAGGGATTAAAGCCAGCTGTAGTAGTGCTCCATGGGGTTAAGAGACTCGACGAGCTGGCGGTCAAAATAGCCGAGAAAGAAAGGGTTCCCCTGGTGGTATCAAAGGTGGAAAGCGAAAGTGAGCTAATAACGAACCTCAGAAGGCTTGTGGAAAAGAGGGAAAGGGAGCTCTAAAGCGACAACTCCTTCTTTCTCCATATGTTTTGGTTAGCCAGCTTTTCTAATCTATTCTTCATGTGGAGTAGAACTTCGCTCAGGATTTTTCCGTTGTCATAATTGCTCACAATCGCTTTAAGCTCTTTCTCCGGTTTTTTCTTCAGCTCTTTTGCAATTTCAATCATTCTCGGATACGCCCTTATTATGTTGTCCACGATCGTGATGTCGGCCATTCTGGCACTCCTTGAAAGTGGGTTCAGGTCAATTGTAATGACAAACTTGCCCATAGCAACTAATGTCTCGGTTCTGTCACCATCTTCCAGGGGGACAACAACGACGTCAGCCTTCCATATCCCTCTCTCATCAACTTTTCCCCTCTCGCTTTCAAGATTTGGAATTCTTTTAGTTGGATTTATGCCCAGAAGCTCAACATTCGGGTCAACCTCCCTCAAGGCTTCCGCTATCGCTCTAACCCTCTCCTCCGTGCGGTAGAAGAGGTTTATTTCAATCTTTGCGTTAAGGATTTTCGCCAGTTCAACGGTTTCCTCAGGGACCAATGCCGCAACGTTGCCGTTTACGGAGAGAACAGGGTACTCAGCCAACAGGAGCTTTGCAACTGCCGCTTTCATGGCTTTTTCCGCTGGTTCAATTGTTTTTTCGCCGATGAGATAGTCAAACGCTTCTCCTCTACCATGAGCTAT
>DQUR01000191.1 GCA_015662175.1 Thermococcus paralvinellae
GAACTCCTTCATATCTGGACTCATGTCGTCATCCATCAGCAGATCAGCTTTTCCCCGGTATCCGCTCTTCTCCGCCTCGAGTATCAGGTTGTTTATAGGGGGCATAAGCTGCTGGATTAGTGCCCTCACAAGTTCCGGATATGTATCTTCGTCAATTTCTTCATCGCTTTCAAACCCGAGATAAATTATGTATCCCCTTACCTGCAGAGCCAGAACGAATTCAGTCTCCGTTATCTCGACGAATGAGAAGTTGTAACTCTTTGAATCGGTTTTTGCGAGCATGACCCCCTTAATTGAAAGCGTCACAATCTCTTCGTCAATTTCAAAGATTAAATCCTTGGCCAGGTCTCTCTGAACTATTGCATAGAGGTTGATCATCCCACCACCTCCACAATATCCCCCTCACCGGGCGGCAAAATGGCCATTAAATCTTCCTCAGCAACCTTATATCCCCACCTCTCAAGGATATTCTTAATCCTCTTCACAAGCTCGCTCTTTTTCATGTCCCCCGGCCTTATAACAATGTATCTATTCGTGTGGGCTTTAACGGCATCAACGGGACCACACATCACCAGTTCCTCTCCCTCATGGTTTATTACTCCCACGGCCAGCTTGAGTGGAATTCCACGATACCAGTTCCTCTTTCCATAAACCATGAACGCACCCTTACCAAGATACTCTCCACTTGGGGCCTTTTTGGTAACCTGATTTGGATATGCCCAGTAGGCATCCGCTGAGTAAACGCCCTCACCCCATGCCTTTGACATGGAAACGGCAAACTGGCAGGCTTCAAATATAGTCTTCTCACTCGCGTTCTGTCCCCCTTTGATTACAACGTGAGGCGCCCCGTGGACGTCAGCGTGACAATATAAATCGTTCTCACCCATATGCTTTTTGACCACTATTTCATTTGTCGTTGCGTCCTTTCCCGCTATTACCAGGAATCCCTCACTGCTTATGAACCATCTGAACTTTTCAAACCACTTTTTCTTTCTCTTCTCCAGCTTTTTGACTTTGAGTTCCTTTTTCATCTCTTCCTCAATTAGCTTTTCAATTTCCTGAAGTTTCTTCTTGGTGTCTTCATAGGCCCTCTTTGCTCCCTCAAGCTTATGTCTGGCTTTTTTGGCCCTTTCATAATAAATCTCGGCATTTTCCCCAATACTTTTGTTGAGATACAACCTCAGTTTTTTGCCATCAATCTCAATCGTGATGGCCTTTTCCTTTGGATCAACTGATTTAACCATCAGTGCTACTTTATTTCCAGCTTTTTTACCTTTCTCTATGCGTTTTTTGAATCCTTCCCAGCCGAGCTTCTCAACGGCTCTTGAAAATTCCCTCAAAAGACTGTCAATGAGGGTGAAATTCGCATATATTAAATCACCAAGCTCCTGGTTTTTCTTCATCTCTGCTTCAAAGCCCTTCATCTGCTCCTCCTGTTTTCTGAGCGTTATCAGTATCTGCCTCTTCTTCTCTTCCAAACGTCTGGTTTTCTCAATTTTTGCTTTTTCCACGGTTATCTTTCCAAAGTATTCGTCCAGGGCTTCGCTGAATGTTTCAAAATATCTCTTATCGCAGTTTTCATACCATTTAAGTTCGATTGGAACCACATCGACCATTGCTCCATCTTTATACACTATGTTGGGCTTCTTTGGAGCGTTGAATACCTCTTTCATCTTCTCAAAAATCAGCTTAAGCTCCTCTTCGCTCAATTCATTTGCTTTTTTCCTCTTGTCAATTTTGGCTCTCAGAAGAATCTCCTCCGCGTACAGTCCGCCCATGTTTATCTTCCTTGCCAGTGCCCTTACAATCTCAACGTCCTGACCTTTAATCAGCTCAAGGAACCTCTCCCAGCTCACCTCCACGGGGTTTTCCCTTGCCGGAGGTAACTTGTACTCATGCCTTGGTTTTATCGCCCTGTCTTTAAATTCCTCATACCTTAAAGCACCGATGATGACGTTGTTTTTATCAACCAGAACTATGTTTCCTTTTTTAAAGAGCTCGGCTATGAGGGTATAATCCCCGATCCTTATCTTCACAATTCTGTCAAAGTCATGCTGCTCTATATCATCAAAAAAGCCACCGCTCAAATGTTTGCGGAGAAGCATCGTGAAAGATGAAGGCATCTTTGGAGCTTCCTTTATGTAGCTTGTCCGGTGAATTCTTTTGCCAGCCTCAATGATTAAATCCTTCCTCCCCTCTCCCGCCTTGTGGAGCTTAATCCTAATCTCGCTCCCGTCATGATAAATCTTGTCAATTCTCGCACCTTTAAGGGACTTGAGCTCTTCAACTATGTACTTAACATCAACGCTGCTCATCTCCTCTTTCATTCGTCTCACCCAAGGGAGATCTGCCGGGGATAATATAAACTTTAGGAGGATTGTTTTACAATCATAAACCATCTTCGACCTATAAAAGGCATTTCCATTTCAAAATTGTTAAATACTCAAATGGTTAATAACCTAGGGATTTAAGCCCTGAGGTGGTTATTTTATGGTGAAAGGATATTTTACATTTGTGCTACATACTCACATCCCCTATGTGAGAAAGCACGGGAAATGGCCCTTTGGTGAGGAATGGATATTTGAAGCAATTTCCGAGAGTTATCTCCCACTTCTAATGGAATTTGAGAGGCTTAAGAGGAAGGGCATTAAGTTTCAACTCGTCATTGGAATTACACCAATTTTAGCGGAGCAACTTGCCGATGATTACATGAAAGCCGAATTTGAAAAGTTCATGGAGAGAAAGCTGAACGCTATGAGAGAGGATTTAAAGAAGTTTAAAGACTTAAAAAAGGCTGTCGAATACATGCTCAACTATTTCGAGGAAGTCTTTGAGTACTGGAAGAGAATAAAAGGAGACATAATCGGAAAATTTAAACAGCTTCAGGAGGAAGGATACCTTGAGATCATTACATCGGCAGCAACCCACGGATATCTGCCCCTCTTGGGTAGGGATGAAGCAATTGAGGGACAGCTTTTAAACGGCATCCTAACTTATGAAAAGCATTTCGGCAGAAAGCCGAGAGGAATTTGGCTTCCCGAATGTGCTTACCGTCCGGAGGGCTTCTGGTTGAGCCCAAGCAGTGGAGAAATTTCGTGGAGAAAAGGCCTGGAGAAGTTCCTGGAAAAATATAACCTCAAGTTCTTCTTTGTTGAGAGCCATCTCATTGATGAAGGCCCTGCAAGCTTTGGTTATGGGAAAATCCTTCCAGCCAAGACTCCGAAATCAACGCTGAGACCATACTTCATAAAAGGCACAAACATAGCAGTCTTTGCAAGAAACAGAGAAACGGGACTGCAGGTCTGGAGTGCCGATTTTGGCTATCCCGGCGATTTCTGGTACAGGGAATTTCACAAGAAAGCTGAGAAAAGTGGGGGCCAATACTGGCGCGTAACCGGAAAGTATGTTAGTTTGGGGGATAAAGAGCCCTATGTTCCGGAAAAAGCTTTAGAGAGGGTGGAAGAACATGCAAAACACTTCGTCAGTTTGGTAAGGGAATTGCTTGAAAACTATGAGAAAGAGACGGGAGAGAAAGGAATAATCGTTGCCCCCTATGATACAGAACTATTTGGTCACTGGTGGTTTGAAGGCGTTAGGTGGCTTGGAAGAGTTTTGGAATTAATGGGCGAAGAGGGAATAGAGACAACCACGATCTCAAGATTCCTTGAAAGCTATGAGAGGAAATATGAGATAGAACTCCCTGAAGGTTCCTGGGGAATGTATGGAACCCACTACACGTGGTGGAATCCCGAGGTTGAGTGGATGTGGGGTCACATATACAAAGCTGAGGACAGAATGGTTGCTTTGGTAAGCAAATACTTGCGTAAGGACAGCTTTGGGGATAGAGTTCTGGAACAGCTTGGAAGAGAGCTTTTGCTCATTGAGAGCAGCGACTGGCCGTTTTTAATCACAACCGGTCAGGCTAAAGAATACGGTAGGAGGAGACTCCTTGAGCATGCAAATGCATTCCACCGCTTGGCAAATGCCTTGGAGGAATACTTTAAGAGTGGAGAGTTCAGGGAAAAGGAGTTTTTAGAGCACGTTGAAGAGCTGGACAATCCCTTCAATCCCATAAACATTGAGGCCTACATAAGTGAGGAACCTCTCGCCCTTCCAGAATATGTGGAACCTCCAGAGGTTCCAGAAAATAGAGGGAGCACCGAGAAAAAGGCTGAAGTCATCAATGAGACGTACACAGCGATCCCGGGAGTTTATGAAGTTGTGGCTAAAGAAATAAAAAGAGAAGAAACACCAACCCCCGGATCAAAGAAAAAACGGAAGAAGAAAGGAAAGGTTCAAAACGAGCTTTTGAAAATAAAAGGGATAGGCCCCAAGACCCTCAAGAAACTTGAAAAAGCCGGGATAAGGACAATTGAAGATCTAAAAAATGCCAATTTAGAGGAGCTTGCGAGAAAAACAAAAATTTCAGTAAAGAGACTAAAGAAGTTTGTGGCTCAGATTTCTTAATTTTTATTCTAAAAATTTTTATTCTAAAACTAGAGCATTAAACTGTCCTAGAAACATCCTTTCCTCATCTGGGGGTCTTGATACAAATCACTCTGGAATCATGATCTAACGTGAAGAATCCAACGTTTCAAAAATGCACATCCATAGGGGCTTTTTTGAAATTACATCGCTTAAATGTAATAGGTAAAAATTGGAATTTAAAAAGTTAAAAGTGCTCTTAAGCAGCTTGGCATCATTCCCCTGACTGTATATCCTGTTAAAGGTAGGGGTGTTCAGGGGGGAGTCCTTCCTTATGATTTGTTGCCAAAACTCAAGATTGAAATTGTGGTTAAGGATGAGGACATTGAGAAAGTTGTTGATGCCATAGTTGGAAATGCAAGAAGGGGAATCCCGGAGATGAATATCCATTCTGCCGGTCTACGATGCGATAAGAGTTAGAACTGGAGAAGAGGGAACAATGTCCTCTATTAGAGAAATGCATGCCTGTGCTTGTAAAGGCCATATGCTGCATAGCCCAACAGCGTTAGCTCAAGTACACTTAGGGCAAGAAGAAGAACCAATGTAGCCTGTGCAAATCCTATGCCTTTTCCCAGTGCTTCAGCAACTCTCTGCACTTCCTGTTGATTCATCAATGCCCAGATGCTGTATCTTATTGTTAAGGCACCCATTACCAGCGGGATGGGGATAACGGCATATGCCAGCATTAATCCAAGGCTTCCCCTCTTTTTCATACTGAACAGTGACAATAACGCTGGTATCACAAGTATCAGGGCGGTTATGGCATAAGCCGGCCCAAAAATACCGGATATAATGAAGAATGGGACTAATCCATAGAGGTATGCCTTATAAACTTTATTGAGTTCCTTTATTTTGCCTGA
Organism: Thermococcus paralvinellae; assembly: GCA_015662175.1. Lineage (GTDB taxonomy): Archaea > Methanobacteriota_B > Thermococci > Thermococcales > Thermococcaceae > Thermococcus_B > Thermococcus_B paralvinellae_A. Next base: position 5,346 of record DQUR01000191.1, read on the forward strand.
GAAGTCGTAAGGAGCGGCTTTTGAGTATCTGTTTATCCTTTCAGCATCCCTAACGTATTCCTTCTCCCCAAGACGCTCTATCTTTTTGTCGTATGTGTTGTTCTTCAGCTCGACAGCTTTTCTATGGAAGAACTCAGCAAGCTCCACATTGTCGATAACAACATCACCGGAAAGTTCTTCAAAATTTCTTGCAGCTTCATCCAGCAATCTCAAAACTTTCTGCTTATTTTTTTCTGAAAGTGATTTTAGTTTTAACACCCTTTCCTTTGTCTGTTTGAGAACCTCTGCAGTCTCCTTAAGAATCCCTGGACTCTTCACAAGAATGCACCTCCAAATTTAAAAAAGAAAAGAAAGGCTTTAAGCCTTTTGCTGCTCGGCCTTGAGTAGCTTGGTAATGCTCCAGTACATCATAAAAAATATTGAACCCCATGCAAAAATAAGGAACGCTAAAGCGCTGGCTTTCACTTTTCACCACCTCACACCTTGATAATGACTTCGTTTTTCTCAAGCTCTTCCCCGTACTTCTTCTTGATGGCCAGGTATGCTTCGATGGCACCGATGATGAGGATTATGAGGATTACTATTCTTGCTTTAATGATGAGGCCGATGATTTCGGGGGTGTAGTCGTATTCGAGAACTTCGGTTACGTATGCCTCTGAGACACTGAATGCCCCCATCTTAACATAGTTCCAAGTGTTCCCTAGAAGGAGTATTATCATAAAGAGCGGTGCTATAAAGACCATGACTGGCTTGAACCACTCTGGAACATTGATAAATGCACCTTTGTGGAGCTCTTTCCAGAAGTTGTCTGGCTTGAAGAGCCATACACCTACGATGACATCGAAGAACCCAAGCAACACCAGGAAGTATGAACCGACCCACATGTCGAGCTCGCTGAGATATGCAAGACTGCTATCCAGTGCCACTGGCAGTCCAAGGAGGAACAGTAATACAAACACTAACCATGTACCAACTTTTCTGTCAATCTTTAAATCTTCTTCAAACATTGTGACTAGGTAGTTGTATGTTGCGATGGCTGAGGTAAATCCAGCGAACCAGAGCAGGAGGAACCACATTGCACCGAAGATCCTTCCTCCAGGCATGTGCATGAAAACGTTTGGCAGCGCCATGTAAGCCAATCCGACACCACCCTCGATTGCCTTCTCTGGCCCTAAGTATGCGAATGCAATTGGAATGGCCAAAGAACCACCAAGGATAACCTCAGCAAACTCGTTGAGTGATACCGTTGCCAGACCGGAGAGAACAACATCATCTTCGGGCCCAAGATAGCTGGCATAGTTGTGAATGATACCCATACCCAGGCTCAACGTGAAGAATATCTGTCCCGCAGCAGCTAAGCTTATCTCGAAGAAGTTCTCCTTCAATGCTGTGAAGTTGGGTGTCCAGATGTATTCCAAACCTTTGATTGCGCTCCATTCTGGCTTAACTGGTGAGCCAAGGGTTAAAGCTCTGATAACCAGTAAGATGGCAAACACATACAACAGTGGCATCATTATCTTAACCCATCTCTCAATACCCCTGCTAACACCCTGTCCAACCGCTATGCCCAAGAGAACCATTGTTATGCCCCAGAACAATATAACTGCCTTGGTGTTTGCTACATAGTTGAGGAAGAATTGAACTGTGTCCTTTCCAAAGTATGCCCCGGTTAAGCTGTAGTATGTGTATGCTGCAGACCATCCGATAACCTGATAATAGTATGAACTCAGCAATGATGATACCGCGAATGCCAGCATACCGCCTATGATACCGAAAATCAGCGCACCCTTTGGTTTCAGGCTTTCCCTTGCCATCAGGTAGAACATTGGTCCCAATGTACCGTGTCCGTATTTTCCACCGTACCTCCCAGTCGTCCACTCAATCCACATTACTGGGATTCCAAGGAAAAACAGTGCTACGAAATATGGAATCATGAATGCACCGCCACCATTGCTGGCCAGCTGGTAGGGGAATCTCCAGAAGTTGCCGAGACCTATAGCATTTCCTGCCATAGCTAAAATCAAACCGAGTTTGGTCGCCCATTTATCCCTCTGCTCCACGATGCTCCACCTCCGGACTCTAATATACTGAGACTCTACAACAATGTTCAAATATTTGCAACTATTATACCTCTGTACCCATTAATAAAGCTTTCTCTTTTTTGATTTCGGCAAAAAACGATTTCTTAAGTTTAAAAATTAGTAAACAGAATTTTTGCCATTCTTCCAATATCACATAGAAAAGTGAGAGATATTTGGTCTTTCTGATTAATATTCCAGATTAATTTTGAAACTTGTTCAACTGATTTGTGCATAAAACTTTTTATAAAAGCTTTTAACACCTGTATATCACCCGATGATTGGAATGAGAGTGAGCTGAGTGGTGATGACCGACTTCTCTCTGAGGGTTTATATTTTTTGTTGTTTGTCAAAAAAATTCATATATTTGAAATTTTAGAGCATTGGTAATCTTTAATGAGCATTAATGTATGCAAAATTAAACCTTTGAGCGTTTTTTTCAGCCGAAGAGTTTTGGAACTTTTCCAGTTTTGGCTGAAAATTCCTCATATGACCTCTTGTTTAGAAATAAGAGTTTTCCGGGCTTTTTCGGCGAAAGGTTTATATAGGTAATTGTCCAAAAATGTATCGCTAATCACCTAAATTGGAGGTATGAACATGGTTGAGCAAGACCCATTTGAAATTGCTGTTAAGCAGCTTGAGAGGGCCGCCCAATATATGGACATAAGTGAAGAAGCTCTTGAATTTTTAAAGAGACCTCAGAGGGTTCTTGAGGTGACGATTCCCGTTGAGATGGATGACGGTTCTGTCAAAGTCTTTACTGGTTTTAGGGTTCAATACAACTGGGCTCGTGGCCCAACAAAGGGTGGAATTAGATGGCACCCCGAAGAGACACTCAGCACAGTTAATGCCCTCGCCGCTTGGATGACTTGGAAGACTGCTGTTATGAATCTCCCCTATGGTGGAGGTAAGGGCGGTGTAATCTGTAATCCAAAGGAGCTCTCCGACAGGGAAAAGGAGAGACTTGCAAGGGGTTATATAAGGGCGATTTATGACATTATCAGCCCATACACAGACATTCCAGCCCCAGACGTTTACACTAACCCGCAGATAATGGCCTGGATGATGGATGAGTATGAGATGATTTCAAGAAGAAAGACCCCAGCCTTCGGTATCATCACAGGTAAGCCACCAAGCGTTGGTGGTATAATAGCGAGAATGGACGCAACAGCAAGGGGTGGAGCCTATACAGTTAGGGAGGCAGCCAAGGCCCTTGGATGGGACACCCTCAAGGGCAAGACAATCGCAATTCAGGGTTACGGTAACGCCGGTTACTACATGGCCAAGATCATGAGTGAAGAGTTTGGGATGAAGGTTGTTGCCGTTAGCGACAGCAGGGGTGGTATCTACAACCCAGATGGGCTCAATGCTGATGAAGTTCTTGAGTGGAAGAAGAAGACCGGCAGTGTTAAGGACTTTCCGGGAGCAACGAACATCACAAACGAAGAACTCTTAGAGCTCGAAGTTGATGTTCTTGCACCAGCTGCCATTGAGGAAGTTATCACGAAGAAGAACGCCAACAACATCAAGGCCAAGATTATCGCCGAGCTTGCCAACGGTCCAACTACACCAGAGGCCGACGAGATACTCTTCGAGAAGGGTATCCTTGTCATACCGGACTTCCTCTGTAACGCTGGTGGTGTTACAGTGAGTTACTTCGAGTGGATACAGAACATAACCGGTGACTACTGGGACACTGAGACGACGAGAGCAAAGCTTGACAAGAAGATGACTAAAGCCTTCTGGGACGTTTACAACACCCATAAGGAGAAGAACATCAACATGAGAGATGCAGCTTACGTCGTTGCCGTCAATAGGGTTTACAGGGCTATGCTCGATAGAGGATGGGTCAAGAGGTGATTTCCTTCCTCTTTTCTTATTGTTCTCTGTTTTAGCTTTTCTGGAAAAAAGGAAAAGGAATTAAGCCTTGGCCCAATACTCCTTTTCCTCTACCATGGCGTTAATCATTTCGTCCTCATCTTTGAACATCGTCCTCCTCGATGGATTTTGCATTCCATAGAACTCCATGAAGGGACTTGGCCTCCTCTTGAATGGGTAGTAGAGGTAAATTGCTGCCAGAGTTCTGTAGGCCTCTGCCATCTCACTTATAACTCCAGCTGAGATTCCCTCAGCATAATGATAAACCGCAATTGCTTTGCTAACGTCAACCAAGTTGAAGTCCCTTTCCACCAGCTGCCTTCTTAAGATGTCTGTTGCCTGCTCTATGTCCTCCCTCTCAAGTTCTTCAACCTCTTCTCCGTCGAAGATGTTTTTGATTCTAATCTTTCTTATTTCCGGATTTTTTTCAACCTGGCTGTCATACTCTGCAACAATCCACCAGTCATCCAGGGCACCGGGATCCAGGACAGTGAAGTATTTGGCAAGCTTTTCATAGAATCCTCTAACGCGGTGGTAGTATTCTTCCTCATGTCCGGTCATCGGGTAGCTGAGGTAAACGGGGGGCTTATCTTTTTGATGAAATATCAAATCTAAAAATGTCTGGTACGGATGCCTAATTCCGAATTGCAGAATATAGCGCACTTCTATCCCCTCTTTTTTTAGCTCATGAACGAGGGTTTTAACGTGGTTTATTGCATCCTCACGCCACATAACTAACGTTGTCAGCTTTATATTGTCCTTATCATTTCCAAATCTCTCAAACCATTCCGGATCGTTTATAATCCTCCTCCTGACGCTCAGGATGTCATCAAGCATTATTATGACCCTATCCGGTTTCAGCAGTTTTAAATTGCTCAATGTGAAACCCAAAACACTCCCACTTCCCCACCTGAAGAGAGAGGGTGTTGAAACCAGGTGAAATTTTTTATCGCTTTTGTCTATGTCCCTTCTGATCTCTTCAAACGCTTTATCTCTGATGTCATTCATTAAGTCCGGATGGCTTATTGCGAAGTCAAGGACGTTTTTCCTTGTAATTTTAACCCCTCTGCTTTTTCCCACCTCTTTTAGATACTCAAAAACATGGTAATATGCATAGCTTTCTTCATCTGCAGATTTTAAAGCCCTCTCAATGTATTCATCCCTTCCATTTAACGGTGGCCCAGTTAATAGGATGACCTCTTTCATTTTTTCACCTCTTGAGATGTTTAACCTCTGGTTACTTATAAATAACACCCTAAAATGCGAAAACTTTAAATAGTATTCAGGGTTAGGGGAGTTTGTAGAATTCTGTCTGTTCTATCATTGCTAGAGGGGTGTTGCACTTGAGCAAATTTAAAGGGACAACTACAGTGGGCATTGTTTGTGATGATGGAGTAGTGCTGGCAGCAGACATGAGAGCAGCCTTAGGAAACATGATCATGGCGAAGAATGTTACAAAGATTTTCCAGATTGATGAGCATTTGGCACTGGCAGGGGCAGGAAACATTGGAGATATCCTGAGCCTTGTCAGAATGCTAAGAGCAGAGGCCAAGCTTTACAGAGCAAGGGTTGGCAGGGAGATGAGCGTTAAGGTTTTGGCAACATTGACAGCCAACGTTCTTAACAGAACAAAATACCTCCCGTATTTTGGCTGGTTCTTAATTGGGGGTTATGACAAAAAGCCAAGAATTTATTCTGTTGACATGGCTGGGGGGATGACTGAAGATAAATATGTCTCAGCTGGTTCTGGTATGGAGTTTGCCTATGCTGTATTAGAAAATGAATATAAGGAAAACATTAAGATTGATGAAGGTGTCAAATTAGCGGTTAAGGCCATAAACACTGCCATTAAGAGGGATGTTTTTACGGGAGACGGAATAATGGTTGTTACAATCACAAAGGATGGATACAGGGAGCTTAGCAGAAAAGAAATCGATGGGATTCTTAAAAGCTTTTAATTCTAGGGGTGATTGCGGTGATAAAGAGGGAAAGTTTCGTAGATGACATATTAAAGGAGATGAGAGAGATAATAAACCAGATGGTTCCAAGGGAGGCGAGAATAACTGATATTGAGTTTGAAGGCCCTGAACTTGTTATCTATGTCAAAAATCCCGAGGCAATAATGCAGGATGGAGATTTGATAAAGAACCTCGCTAAGGTTCTCAAAAAGAGGATTAGCGTTAGACCGGATCCAGACGTTCTTCTCCCACCTGAGAAGGCTGAAGAACTTATAAAGAAGATTGTTCCACCGGAGGCTGAAATCACGAATATAAGTTTTGATCCGTCCGTTGGTGAGGTTATTATTGAGGCTAAAAAACCGGGAGTGGTCATTGGAAAGAACGGTGAAACGCTGAGAAAAATAACCCAAAGAGTCCACTGGGCTCCCAATGTTATCAGGACACCCCCTTTACAATCCCAGACAATCTATTCAATCAGACAGATTCTCCAAACAGAGAGCAAAGACAGGAGAAAGTTTCTCCGCCAGGTTGGAAGGAACATCTACAGAAAACCCGAGCTCAAGAGCGAGTGGATTAGAATTACCGGTTTAGGAGGATTCAGAGAGGTCGGGAGGAGCGCTTTGCTCTTGCAGACGAATGAAAGCTTTGTGCTGGTTGATTTTGGAATAAACGTTGCAGTGTTAAATGATCCCAAAAAGGCATTTCCGCACTTTGATGCTCCAGAATTTAGGTATGTATTGAATGAAGGACTTTTGGATGCCATAATCATTACACACGCTCACCTGGACCACAGCGGATTATTGCCGTATCTCTTCCGCTATAACCTGTTTGATGGGCCAATTTACACAACACCACCGACAAGAGATTTAATGGTTTTGCTTCAGAAGGATTTCATCGAAATACAGCAGAACAATGGGATTGAACCTCTCTACAGATCTAGGGACATCAAGGAGGTTGTAAAGCACACAATTACACTTGACTATGGGGAGGTCAGGGACATCTCCCCGGACATGAGGCTTACATTACATAATGCAGGACACATCTTGGGTTCTGCCATAGTTCATTTACACATAGGAAACGGACTCCACAACATAGCTGTCACCGGAGACTTTAAGTTCATCCCGACGAGACTGTTTGAGCCCGCCAGTGCAAGGTTTCCAAGGCTTGAGACATTAGTTATGGAATCAACGTATGGTGGAAGCAACGATTACCAGATGCCAAGAGAGGAAGCGGAGAAAAGGCTCATTGAGATAATCCACCAGACAATAAAGAGGAAAGGAAAGGTGCTCATCCCGGCAATGGCAGTTGGTAGAGCTCAGGAAGTCATGATGGTTCTCGAAGAGTACGCCAGGGTTGGCGGAATTGAAGTGCCGATATACCTCGATGGAATGATCTGGGAGGCAACGGCAATCCACACAGCCTATCCAGAATATTTAAGCAAAAGCCTGAGGGATCAGATATTCCATGAGGGATATAACCCATTCCTGAACGAGATATTTAAGCCCGTTGCAAATTCAAGGGAGAGGCAGGACATAATTGACAGTGAAGAACCAGCCATCATAATAGCCTCCTCCGGCATGCTTGTCGGAGGGCCAAGCGTTGAGTACTTCAAGCAGTTGGCTCCAGACCCAAGGAATTCCATAATCTTCGTTAGCTACCAGGCTGAGGGAACACTTGGCAGGCAGGTGCAAAGAGGTCTCAGGGAGATTCCAACGATTGGGGAAGGTGGAAGGACTGAGGTAATAAAAGTAAACATGGAGGTTCATACAATTGACGGATTTTCAGGTCACGCCGACAGGAGAGAGCTCATGAGCTATGTCGCAAAGGTAAGGCCGAGACCAGAGAGGGTAATCACGGTCCATGGTGAGCCCCAAAAGTGCCTTGATCTTGCATCCAGCATTCACAAGAAATTCGGACTTTCAACCAGGGCACCCAATAACCTTGATGCAATAAGGTTAAAGTAACCGGTGGTATTATGAAATGTCCAAGATGTGGGAGAGAGTGGATTTCTTTTGTCCCTCCCCAATGCTTATGCGGTGAGCTGCTTGAGATAACCTACGATTACTCCAGCGTTGATCCAGAAAAATGGAAAAAACGCGATAAAGGGGTATGGCGTTATAAAGAGCTTTTGCCAAGGGTCAATGAGATTGTAACCCTTAAGGAGGGAGGAACCCCCCTGGTGAGGGCTAAGATCGGTGAGGAACTGAATCTCAACATCTACATAAAAGATGAAACCCGAAACCCCACGGGCTCCTTTAGGGATAGGCTCGTAACCGTTGGGGTATCGTATGGCCTCCCCTATGCTGATAACGGTTTTATAGTTGCAAGTGATGGAAACGCTGCCGCTTCTTTAGCTGCTTACGCTGCAAGGGCCAATAAAGAGGCTTTTGTTGTGGTGCCAAGGAGGGTTGATAGGGGCAAGCTCATTCAGATGATAGCTTTCGGTGCAAGGATAATCCGCTATGGAGACAGTGTTGATGATTGCATAGACTATGCCAGAGAACTTGCAAAGCTCAATGGTCTGTATGATATAACCCCAGAGAACAACATAATTGGATTGGAGGGTCAAAAAACTGTAGCTTTTGAGCTCTGGGAGGAAATAAACCCAACACATGTAGTCGTTCCCACAGGGAGCGGGAGCAACCTTTACAGTATTTATAAGGGTTTCAGGGAGCTTTTGGAAATTGGGGCAATTGATGGGTTACCCAAGCTAATAGCCGTTCAGACGGATAGATGCA
>DQUR01000231.1 GCA_015662175.1 Thermococcus paralvinellae
AATGTGGTTCCACGATATCACCCCACTTCGATGAATACCCTTTTTAAGTGTGGTAAGAATTATTTTATTGGGGATGTGAAATGAGACTCATTCTTAAACCTCTCTTTGAGGTAGAACTCCCTCCAGAATTTGTTGATATATTAAGAGCCAAGCTGAAGGGCAGGGAGATTAAAGAGGGCGAAACCATTGAGATTGAACTCTTGGGCAAGAACTTGGCCTTCAAAGTTCTATACGCGGAACCGAAAGAGCTTAAAGTTAGTGAGAAAACAAAAGTAGAATTTGCAAGTGAGGAGATACTAAGGCTTGACTTTGAGTTTGAAAAGCCAATCAAGGAGGTTATCCCCTTTGAAAAGGGAATTGTTGTCATGTTTGAGTATGAGATTCTAATCCTGAGCGAAAAGGGGCACAAGATTTATAATGAAAAGTTCGATGGACTTAGAGAAGTCAGGATAGCAAAAAACTTGATCGCGGTGATACATGATGGCGGCAAAAAACTCACACTCATTTACATTCAATGAGAGCTGGGATGAGAAGAGGGAGAGGGCCATTAGGATAGTTAAAAAGCTCATGGAGATGTATCCCAGAAAGAGGCTCCTGCACGGTGATCCCTTCTTCACACTTATAAGATGCATAATCTCCCAGAGAAACAAGGACGAAACAACAGATAAAGCCAGTGAGGCCCTTTTCAGAAAATATCCCACAATTCAAGATCTGGCAAATGCCAGGGTTGAAGACGTTCAAAGAATACTGAAGGAGAACGGCGTGGGCCTGTGGAAAAACAAAGGGATATGGATCGTCGAATGCTCTCGAATAATTCTGGAAAAATATGACGGAAAGGTTCCCGACACATTGGAGGAACTTGTTAAACTGCCGGGCATTGGAAGAAAATGCGCAAACATTGTTTTAGCTTACGGTTTCGGATATCAGGCAATTCCCGTTGATACCCATGTGAATAGAATAAGCAAACGTTTAGGCTTGGCACCTCCTAAAGTTTCACCCGAAAAAGTTGAGGAGTATCTCGTGAGGTTAATTCCCAAAGAGCTGTGGATTTATGTAAACCACGCCATGGTAGATCATGGAAAAGCAATCTGTCGCCCAATAAGTCCGAAATGTAATGAATGTCCTCTAAAAACACTCTGCCCCTATGCAAAAGGCCTTGTTAGTGATGAAGAGATAAGAAAAGCTTAGCCGGGAATTTTATATAACCAATGTTGATTCTGAAATGTCAAAACCAGGGGGTGTTAGCGATGGAGGGTGAAAACGATGACTTTGATAGAGAAGTTGAGGGAAGCATACACCACGACGCTGGTATCGTTGGTAATCTCATTGATAATCGGGTTCTTTGGAGGGACTTTCCTGGGTAGGTATTTCGACAAGATTCGTTCTACTTATCCCGGTATCTTGGTGATTCTTCCCGGAATGATGGGGCTGAGAGGAAATGTTTTTGGTTCCATGGCATCCAGATTTTCAACGATGCTTTATTTGGGTGATTTAGAGCCAAAAATTAAAGAAAAAAAGGTTTTAAAAAATGTAGTAATTGCAATGCTGCTGTCTCTAATCCCTGTAACTTTGCTTTGGCTTATTGGTATTTTAAGAGGAATCAGGGTTCATTCATTTCAGATTTTGTTAATTGTTATCAGCTCTACGATCCTCGTGTCTCTCCTTCTCGGCTATTTCACAGCTTTTGTCACAATTTTCTCTTTTAAGAGAGGAACAGATCCAGACAGCGTTGCTGCTCCTCTCGTTGCTTCAATGGGTGATTTACTCACAATCCCATCGCTTATAATGTTTATCCTTATTTTAGAGTCCTCTAAGCCCGTTTTCTGGAGCTCCAATTTTTTGCTGATACTACTTTTACTTTTCCTCGTACGGATTGGCAAAGTAAGAAAGGCCGAGCTTTTGGAATTTAGAGAGCTTTTTGCAACAATAACAGTCTTGGCTCTCCTCTCTCTAATTTCGGGATTTACCTTGGAGAGGTTTAGTCACCTCATTCAGGCTTCAATAATCCTTGGATTTGCTTATCCATCACTTTTAAGCAGCTTCGGAAACTATGGCTCCGTTGTTGCGGCAAAAACCTCGACAAAGCTTCACTTGGGTGAAATTGACAAATTCTTTTCAGTGGAACCTTTCATGGATATTTTGGCACTATTTGCGACAACACCAATAATTGGAGTTCTCATAAATTTATTTGGCATAATCGTTGCCAGTTTAACCTTGGGAATTAAAGTAAAGCCAATCTATGCTTTGGCGTTAACTTATCCTTTCATGGCACTCTTCATAATGTTTTACTCCTACACACTTTCATACTTCCTATTTAAAAAGAACATAGATCCAGACAACGTTGCGATTCCACTCATTTCAAACAACAGTGATATTTTCGGAACCGTGTACACCGTTTTAATAGCAAAGCTCATTGTGGGTGGTTAGAGTGATAGGGGCCTCAACGTATGCATTATTTGATAAAAGTTTGGGGAGTTGCTCTACATAAATTTAAGAAATTTCCCCTGGACTTCATTGAGATCATGAATGAAGGATACCATGTACAGGTACAACTACAAATTCCATCTTGAAACCCTGGAAGATTGCGGATTGAAAAATGTTATCCATGCATCTTTCAGCGATTTAAACATTGCTGCACTCAACGAAAAGCTCCGGAGAGCAATGCTTGGAGTAATCTTTGAGACTATTGAAATTGCACATGAAATGAGCTCTCTTGGTTGTTCTCCATCCGGGGCATTATTCTCCACTAAGCTCAAAATTCCCAAAAGCTTATGAGAAAGTTCACAAGCGCTCTTTAGAAGAAATTGACAGAGTCGCTGAAAAAATGGGAGTTAAAGTTGCTCTTGAAAATATGCCAAAATTTCCAAATTTTAGATGGCCAAACTGCCGAGAGGATACATGAACTAGTTGATGGCACAAATCTATATGTTACTTTTGATGTGGGGCATTTATGCACGGTAACCAAAAATTACATAGAATTTTTGGAACTCTTAGGGGACAGGATAATTCACATTCACCTTCATGACAACGATGGAAAGAATGATTCTCACTTAGCAGTGGGTGATGGTGTAATACCCTGGGATGATGTTCTTGGGATATTACCCAAGGACATTGCGTGGAGTTTGGAGGTTAGAAATTTAGATGATTTAAAAAGGAGCCTTGAACTTTTGAAAGGTTATCTAAAATAGCCCTGGCACTTATTCCTAAAGTACTGTTATTAACGTTGGTCTCTAATATTCACCCGGCTTCTATTTGACATACATAAAACTTTTATACAGCGAAAGAAAGAAAGTTAATTGGAAAAAGCTTCGAAAGTAGGTCTTATTCAACGAAAGTTTTTAACTAAAGGTGGTGAAGATGGAAGTGCCCAAAATTGTTGAAGAACTAAAGCCTTTTTTCGAACCAAAAGCTGTCGCTATCATTGGAGCAACGAACAAAAAAGGAAAGGTTGGAAACGTCATCTTTGAAAACTTCAAGAGGAACAAAGAAAAGGGAATTTTCAAGGGTAACATTTATCCTGTAAATCCAAAGCTTGATGAAATCGATGGTTATAAGGTGTACAAGAGTGTCAAAGAACTTCCCAACGATACAGACTTGGCCGTGATTTCCATCCCGGCACCTTTTGTTCCAGCCACGATGAGGGACATTGCAGAAAAAGGTATCAAAGCAGTTATCATAATAACGGGAGGTTTTGGGGAGCTCGGTGAGGAAGGGAAGAAGCTAGAGAGAGAAATCTATGAAATAGCAAAGGCAAATGGGATCAGAGTTATCGGACCAAACTGTGTTGGTGTTTACGTTCCAGACACAGGTGTGGACACTGTGTTTTTACCGGAAGAAAAGATGGATAGGCCGAAGAGCGGCCCAATAGCTTTTGTCTCTCAAAGTGGAGCCTTCGCAGCAGCAATGCTTGACTGGGCTGCTTTGGCAGGGATAGGAATTGGAAAGATGGTCAGCTATGGTAACAAGATAGATGTGGATGATGCTGATTTAATGGACTATTTCATTTATGATGAGCAAATTAAAGTCGTCACCTTCTACATTGAAGGGGTTAAAGACGGTAGAAAGTTTATTGAAGCCGCAAAGAGGATAACGAAAGTAAAACCTGTCATTGCACTGAAAAGCGGGAGAACCGAGTATGGAGCAAAGGCCGCCTCATCACACACCGGTTCATTGGCTGGGGCTGATGTGATTTACGATGCAGTATTTAAGCAGACTGGAATAATTAGGGCTGAAGACTTTGAGCACATGTTTGATACCGCCAAGGCCTTTGCAAAGTGCAAGCTTCCAAAGGGTGATAGGGTTGGAATAGTTACAGATGGCGGCGGGGCTGGGGTCATGGCAAGTGACGCTGTTGCCAAATTCGGCTTAAAAATGGCACAACTGAGTGAGGAAACCCTCAACTTCCTCAAAGAGAACCTTCCACCCCACGCAGTTGCTGGTAACCCAACCGACGTTGTAGGGGATACCGACGCCCAGAGATATAAGATTGCGATTGAGGCATTTGTAAATGACCCAAATGTTGATGCCATTTTGGTAATAGTCCTCTTCCAGGTGCCCCTCCTCAACGAAGAGGAGGTCATTGAAATTCTGGCAGAGTATGCAAAGAAGAGTGAGAAGCCAATAGTGGCAGTGGCGATGGGAGGCAGGAAAACTGAACATTACGCAAAGCTGCTTGAGGAAAAGGGTGTTCCGGTGTATCCAACACCTGAGAGGGGAGTTAGGGCTCTGGCTGATCTCGTTCGATACGTGAAATATCTGGAAAAGGTTAAGGGGGAGTGATTTTATGAAGGAGGATGCTTTAAAGGTTATTAAAGATGTTTTGGGCAAAGGTAGGAAAGAGCTGGTCGAATATGAGGCAAAGCAGGTTTTGAAAGCCTATGGCCTACCCGTTCCGGATGAGAAGCTCGCAAAGACCCTTGATGAAGCCCTTGAATATGCCGGGGAGATAGGCTACCCCGTTGTTCTCAAACTGATGTCACCCCAAATACTTCACAAAAGTGATGCAAGGGTTGTTGCCCTTAACATAAAGAATGAGGATGAATTGAAGAAGAAGTGGGAGGAGATACACGAGAATGCCAAAAAATACCGCCCAGATGCGGAAATTTTAGGCGTTTTAGTGGCTCCAATGCTCAAACCCGGGAGGGAGGTTATCATCGGTGTAACTGAAGATCCCCAGTTTGGACACGCAATAATGTTCGGTCTTGGTGGTATCTTTGTTGAAATCTTAAAGGATGTAACCTTCAGAATAATCCCAATTGAGGAAAAAGATGCCTGGGCAATGATAAAGAGCATCAAGGGTTACCCAATTTTAGCCGGAGCAAGGGGAGAGCCGCCAGCTGACATGGAGGCCCTCGTGAAGATGATACTGAAAGTTTCAGAGCTTGTTGATGATCTAAAGGACTACATAAAAGAAATGGACCTGAACCCGGTGTTCGTCTATAACGAGGGCGAAGGGGCAGTTGTAGTTGATGCAAGGATAATTTTGAAGTAACGTTTTTTTCTTTTTTCTTCTATCTCCAAATTAAAGTTGAGTTGAGGAAGGGCTGGAGTTTATGTGCCGGAAAAGATCTCTTCGAGCCTGTTGAAGGGTGTCCACTTGAGGGTTAGGATTACTAAACTCAATCCTCATCCCAAAAATTTATAACTCTACTACCCCTTCATCAACACGACGGCAAAATGTATGCCGAAAACTATAAAAGATTTGAATTGCTGATAGATAAATTGCGAGAGTTTGATGGTGCCATTATCGTGGAGGGTTTGCGAGACGAGGTAGCTTTAAGAAATCTGGGGGTCAGGGCGGAGATAATAAGACTCTCACGCTTACCGCTTTCAGAAGTAGCTTTAATTGCTTCACAGTATCATGAGGTCATGATATTAACCGATTTGGACAGAAAAGGTGAAGAGTTGGCGAAAAAGCTAACCCAATATTTAGAGGGCTATAAATGCAGGGTGGACACAGAGACGAGAAGGGAGCTCAAAATGATCACAAAGAAGGACATTAACGGAATTGAAGATCTGTACGGGCTTTACCTTAAGGTTCATCTCCGTTTCTGACCCCCTTAAGGAGGGATCTCCTTGAAAAGAAAAAGGACAGTGCTCCAACAGATTTTATCGGAAAAACAAAAGTTTGAAAAAAGAAAGGTAGGTGGGAACATGTCAGCAAAGGATGATTTTGGAACGACCAAATATGTAATCTACGCTGAATTTGAGGCAAACGGTGTTGTTGAAAGGCCTGATGTTGTTGGTGCTATTTTTGGTCAAACTGAAGGATTACTTGGAGACGATTTGGATTTGAGAGAGCTTCAAAAGACTGGTAGAATTGGAAGAATAAAAGTTGAAGTTCACACAAAGGCTGGAAAGAGCTATGGGACAATTACAGTGCCTTCAAGCCTGGATAGAGTGGAGACAGCGATTTTAGCAGCTGCCCTGGAAACAATAGATAGGGTTGGGCCGTGTGAGGCAAGGGTTAGGGTTATCAAAATCGAGGACGTCAGGGCAACGAAGAGGAAATACATCATTGAGAGGGCTAAGGAGATACTTGAGACACTCATGGAGGAGGAAATTCCGGAGAGCCAAGAACTCACTGAAGAGGTTAAAAAGGCAGTCAGGGCAAAGGAGCTCATTGAATATGGTCCTGAAAAATTACCTGCAGGCCCGCATGTGCCCTTTTCTGACTCAATCATCGTGGTTGAGGGAAGGGCTGACGTTTTAAACCTCCTCAAGCACGGAATAAAGAATGCCATTGCCGTTGAGGGAACTTCAGTCCCAGAGACCATCATCAGATTGAGCAAGGAAAGAATTGTAACTGCTTTTACGGACGGGGACCGGGGTGGGGAACTTATCCTGAAAGAGCTGTTACAGGTTGCTGACGTTGACTATGTAGCGAGAGCGCCGGAAGGAAAGGAGGTCGAGGAACTTACAAAGAAGGAAATAATAAAGGCCTTAAGGAGCAAGGTTCCAGCGGAGCAGGTTATAAATGAGCTGTTCTACAAGGGTAAGGGCTTTTACGATTTAATCAGGGAAAAGGATAGAGAGAGGGAAAGGGAAAGAGTTGAGGAAGTAAAGAGAGAGGTATCAAAAGTTGAAAAATCGATGGTTGCTAAGGAAGAGTCAGGGGAAGTGAAAGTTGAGCCAAAGAAGGAAGAAAAGTACATAAAACCAATTCAGACACCAAAGTCAGCCGAGCTGGAGAGGTTTAAGGACTTTATTGAAAAAGTTAAAAATAACTCAACAGCAATCCTCTTGGATGAAGGTATGAATGTTATTGCAGAGATTCCTGTTAGAGAGTTGCTCAGCTCACTAAATGACAGGGAGGGAATATACGCCGTAGTCTTTAACGGGATAATAACGCAGAGGTTGATTGATATTGTGAGTGAGAAGGGTGTTAAGTACCTTATCGGGGCAAGGAAGGCGAATGTGGTTAGAAGACCAGTTGAGCTGAAGATTCTCACGTTTGCTGAGTGATTTTTCCTTTTTAGTTAGACACCTCAGCTAACCCTCTTCTCCTCATCGCTCAGAGTGGCTAACGCTCATCATTGGCTAAGAGTTTTTAAAGATAAAAGGGATTAAAAACTTTGGGATGATGTGCGTTTACCGGTCTGAGTGGTGATGATATCGGCACTGTCTGACCTACCCTTTTTTGCCCAAGATTTCATGCTCCACCAGGGCAACTATGTCGTTGTGGATATCTTCAATAGGGGCAAGGGCATTTACAATTTTCATTTCCGGGAACATCTCA
>DQUR01000112.1 GCA_015662175.1 Thermococcus paralvinellae
CCATGTCTTTAAAGACAACAACTTACAACCACCAAAGACCTTAGATGAGCTTAAGCAGGTCTGTAATGTTCTAAAAGGCAGAGGAATCCAACCACTGGCAAGCGGTGCTGCTGACAAGTGGCCATTGAGTGATATCTTTGAGGCTGTTCTTCTTAGAGTCGGTGGCCCAGAGCTCCACCAGAAGCTTATGAGACACGAGGTAAAGTGGACAGATCCGCAAGTTATTAAGGCGTTTAAGATCATAAGCGACCTCCTCAAGCAGGGCTGCTATGGTGATCCCAAAGTTGCCATAGGTGAAAAGTGGGAAGCTCAAGTGGCTAGATTAGGAAAGGGAGAGGTTGCAATGTACTTCATGGGCAACTGGATTAACTTGATGCTCCAAAGTGAAGGATATAAGCCAGGTGTTGACTATGACTTAATTCCATTCCCAACGATCAATCCAAATGTTAAGCCCGCAATGGTTGCTGGTGGCGACTGGATTATAGTTCCAAAAAATGCTCCACACAAAGAGGCAGCCTTAAAAGTTGCAGAATGGCTTGCAGGAGCACAATACCAAGAGATTATGGTAAGACAAAAAGGTTATCTTGCGCCAAACTTAGCAGTTCCAAAAGAGGCATATGATCCAGCAGATTACAGAGTTGTTGAGATTATGAAGAATTCAGCTGTAGTGCCAGACTTGGATGACAATGTACCAAGTGGATTCCAGCCTGTAATCTGGGACGCACTCTTCAGATTATGGGCCAATCCAGATGACTACCAGAAGATTGCTGAAGACCTTGAGAAGCAGGCAAAAGATTACTATACGAGCTGAGGTGAAGTAAATGGGCGAAAGGAAGGATTACTTAACCAAAGACTTTTTCATCCTGATGACGCCCGCCTTTATACTCCTCTTTATTTTTATCGTGTATCCAATATTAAACACATTTTACTTGAGCTTCTTTAAGTGGGACGGTTTTACTCCACCTCAGTTTGTTGGACTTCAAAATTATGAAAAAATGTTTGATTATGAACTTTTCAGAACATCAATTAAGAATAACGTGTTTCTGTTCGTCACATTCTTGCCTTTAGTTACTCTCTTAGGCTTGGCATTCTCGATCCTTCTCCACAATAGGGAAGTTGTAGGGAGAAATGTCTTGAGAGGAATTGTTATGCTCGGTATGGTTATGCCACTAACAGTTGTTGGTATAGTTTGGATGCTTTTGCTCGATCCTCGTTCTGGAATTATTAATAAAATTATTGAGCTCCTAGGAGGTTCTCCTAGGGCTTGGATACAAGACCCCTCAACTGCAATATACTTTGTTCTGTTAGGTTCTCTTTGGGCTTGGTTGGGTTTTTCAACTACAGTATTTCTCGCCGGGCTTGAGGGGATTGACAAAGAAATTCTTGAAGCTGCAATAATTGATGGGGCAAATCCTTGGCAGAAGTTTAGATATGTCCTCCTACCTCTCTTGAAACCAGCTTTAATAGTCGTCGTCACGATGAGCTCAATTTACATCCTAAAGGTCTTTGACCTTATATTTGTGTTATCAGCAGAATCTCCTCCGCTCTATTTATCAGTGCTCGCTTATTTGGTGTATTACGAAGCGTTCTTTAGATACAGATGGGGATTCGCAGCAGCTGTTGCTACATTCCTCACTGTGGCAGTGTTTGTGTTCTCAATAGGTATGCTAAAGAGAATGATACAGGAGAGGAGGGTTGAATAATGGTCAAGGTCAGTATGAAATACAAGGTAACTATAAACATAGTCGCTTGGATGATTGGCATAATGCTTCTAATTCCACTCTTTGGTTTGATAATGGCCTCTATCAGACCATTTAGCGAAGTTGTCTCTGGATGGTGGATTTTAAAGAATGCCCACTTTACCTTAGAAAACTACATTGATGTCCTCAATAGAGGTTTTGCGAGAAACATTTTAAATTCAATAATAATCGCAGGCTTTGCAACAATCTTGCCCCTACTAGTGTCAGGAATGGCTGCATATGGATTCACATCATTTAGCTTTCCAGTCAAGACGATGCTCTTTTTAACTTTAGTTGCTATTCAGGTAGTTCCTCAGCAGGCGGTTATAATTCCCCTCCTAAAGCTCTTCAGGGATTTGGGGTTATATAACCACATGTATGGCATAATCCTCGTGCACTCAGCCTTTGCTTTGCCCTGGACTATATTTTTCCTCAGGAACTTCTTCATGAGTATCCCAAAAGATTATGAGGAAGCTGCAAAAATTGACGGACTTAGTAGTGTTGGAATATATTTCAGAATAATCCTCCCAATAGCTTTGCCAGCAATAATAAGCGTTGCTGTCGTCCAGTTCATCTTTGCATGGCAAGATTTATTCTTTGCAATCACTCTGCTGAGACCAGAGAACTGGCCAGCTTCAGCAGGAATAACAAAATTCGTCAGCAGATACAACCCAAATTGGGGTCAACTGACAGCTGCAGGTGTTCTAACAATCTTAGTACCGTTACTCGTTTACATTACACTGCAGAAGTACTACATGAAAGGTGTTTCAGGAGGTATAAAGGGCTAATTCTTTCTTAAACTTTATTTGGAGGGATTTTGGAGGGATAAAAATGAATTTTGTTTTAGGAGTCAACTACTGGCCTAGAAAAAAGGCTATGTTCTGGTGGAAAGAGTTTGAGGAGAAAGAAGTCAAAGAAGAATTTTCAATCATTAAAGACCTAAATCTCGATGTTGTTAGGATTTTCTTGCTTTGGGAGGATTTCCAACCAAAAATTGACAAGGTTAATGAGAAAAGCCTGAAGAATCTCGGAAAAGTTCTTGACATTGTTAATGACCTAGAGCTCAAGGTAATCCCAACTTTCTTTGTAGGACATATGAGTGGAATAAACTGGCTTCCGGAATGGTTGCTGGAAGATAAACCACACGAGAGATTTCTCACATATTCAAATGGAAAAGTTGTTGATAGGAGAGCAAGGGACATCTATGAAGACAAAGAGATTCTGAAAGCTGAGGAATTGTTATTGGACACAATCACATCAGAATTCAGTGGCTCCCCCCAAATCTATGCTTGGGATATCTCAAATGAAATAGACAACGTTAGGATACCAAGAACACCGGAAGTTGCAAAAAGGTGGCTGAAATTTGTTTATGAAACGATAAAATCTAATGATAGTAGACCAGTGACTTTTGGCATCCATCAGGAAGACATAGACAGAAACAAAAACTTTAGAGTTCAAGATGTTGCTCTTTACAATGATTTCCTTTGTATGCATGCTTATTCTGTTTATACGGATTTCACAGATCCCCTTGATCCCTATTTTGTGCCTTTTGCTTGTGTTTTAACAAAAGCTCTTGGCAAAAAGAACGTTTTAATGGAAGAGTTTGGAATGCCAACTACTCAAGGAGAAACCAAGAAAATAAAATCTGCTACTGGAAAAGATATCCTAGAACACTATCTCATAAATGAAGAAGAGGCAACAAAATGGCTTGAAAAAACATTAAAGTACCTTTATGAATTTGGAACAATTGGTGCCTTATACTGGAACTTCGCAGATTACCACGAGAGTCTGTGGGACAAGCCCCCCTTTGATAAGGCAATACATGAAAGGTTCTTTGGACTTCTCAGAAGTGACGGAAGCCTAAAGCCAACAGCATTTGTACTTAAGAACTTTAAAAACAAAATAAAAGAGCTAAAAAGAAGAGAAGTTTACATTAATGTTCCCCCAGACTACTACGAAAAACCTAAAGAGAACTTAGCCAAACTATACAATGAATTCCTCAACAAAGTGTGTGGTGAGCATAATGAACTATAGGTTTCCCCCCAGATATGGTCCAGAATGGGGAAGTGGAGGAATATTTGGTCTCAGATACCACAATGACACCCTTTATTTTACAGTTGCATTTGAAGGAGAAGGCCATTTTATTAGAGACCACAAAGAAAAGATTTATGAATTTGAGCTAGTTGGATCTAGACCAACATCTGGTGGAGACACCTATAACGCCGTTGAAGTTGTCGATGAATTTATTTACTTTGGTGGCTGGGTTCATGCACCAGCTATATATGAGGGGAAAAATGAAAAATCAACAATAAGCTTCGTCAATAAATATTCCCATGTTCATGAATATGACACAGAAAATGACTCAATAAGACCACTTTGGAAAGAATCAATCCATCATCCAACTGAGTGAACTGGGGAGGTTAGCGACATTATATATAACCCTTATTCTGACGAACTTCTCCTAGCAAGGGAAGATGGACATGCAAACTTGGGATTTATGAGCTTGACAGGAGGAGTGGAAAAATAAGACAATTAAATCCGGAACCAAGCTTAAAAGGAACAATAGTTCATAATACGGCATTTTTTGGAATTGGCAAGAACTTTGGAGAGGGAATAAGAGAGATACATGCATATGACTTGATAACAAAGAGGTGGACAAAGTTCAGCTTAAGTAATGTTAGGAGTATTGATGGAGGGGCTTTTATAAGACCTGTGTTGGGAGACATGGAGTCAGCATACAACCGTTTTTTTGCTTTTGCTAGAGGAGGACTCTTTGTTGGAAATCCTCTCAATGGAGAAGATATTTCATTCGTTAGGCTCTTTGACTTCTACAATTTCTATGCTCCAATTAGGGTCAATGCACTTCCCATTGGAGGCGGAATTTTAGTCGCATACAATGCCCATCATGATGCAGTGTATCAGCCAAAAACAGAGGAGGAAAAGCTGAACGCAACATTTACAAACATGATAAGTGGGCCAAGTGTTCTCGTTTACATAGTTCCACCCATGGTAAAGATAGTTGGAACCTTCGGTGCAAGGATAACAAGCATCGAAAAAGTTAATGGAAAGCTGTTAATTGCCGCAAACACGACACCAAATACAGGTGCATTAGTTGCAACGCCCTTTGATACTGGACAAAGAGACATAATTGTACTTGATGAGAAAATCCTACAAGAAAATCCTCCAGCGACTAGCTTTTCCTTCTCACTTGAATACCCCTCAGTGACTAAACAACCTTTTGGTGGAGTACCTCTTGAAGGCTACAAGAATCCAAGACTTATCTTGCATCTAAGCAGGGACAATAGACTTGAGATTTTCGAGTATGACATCAAGCTACCCATCGATGAAGCATATTCAGAAAGCTTTGATGTAAAAAAGGGCAGGAATGTAATTGATCTAAGCTCTTTTACCGGTATAGTATCTTTCAAGATTGAGGAACAGGATCTAAAAGGCAAAGCGAGGATTGAGCTTAGATGAAATTGGGTAAATACCTGCCCAATAAATAATTTCTCAAAGTTTTTTATGGGTGATGTAAGATGATATTTGCCATTGGAGAAGTCTTAATTGACTTTATAGCAAAAGAAGAACTGCCGTTAAAGGACGTTAAGACTTTTGAAAAACATGCTGGTGGGGCTCCAGCCAATGTAGTTGCTGGATTATCAAGATTAAAGACACCATCAGCACTGATAAGCAAAGTTGGAGTGGACTCTTTTGGAGAATTTCTAGTGGAAAAGCTCAAGAAAGAAGGAGTAAACATAGAGTACATAAAATTTGACAGAGAAAAGCACACTGGGGTTGTTTTTGTTCAGCTAATTGGAGCTAAGCCAGAATTCATACTCTACGATGGAGTTGCGTATTTTAATCTAAAAATTGACGACATAGATTTCTCTTTTCTTGAAAGGGCTTCTTTGCTTCACTTTGGAAGTGTTCTCTTTGCAAGAGAACCTTTGAGGAGCACAGTTTTTAAAGTCCTCAAAAAAGCGAAAGGAAAGATTCCAATAGGCTATGACGTAAACATCAGGCTTGACTTGTGGAGGGGAAGAGAAGAAGAAATGCTCAGGGATATACAAGAAGGACTTGGACTTGCTGACATAATAAAAATCGGCGATGGAGAACTTGAATTCTTAAAGGAGTATGGAATTGACATCAAGAACTTTGACTTCGAGCTTTTGGCTATAACAAAAGGAGAAAGAGGGAGTGAAATAATCCATAGGGATATAAAAATTGAAGTGCCAGCTCACAAAGTTAAACCCGTGGATACAACGGGAGCTGGAGACGCTTTTACGGCAGCACTTTTATCAGCACTATGGCACATGGACAAACTTAGCAATCTTGAATTCACCAGAGAAGAGCTCTTAAAAATTGGAAAATTTGCCAATCTAATCGCTGCTCTCTCAACACTTAAAAGGGGAGCATGGAGCGTTCCAAGGATTGAAGAATTAAAGTGGTATAAGGAAGCGAAAGAAATAATCACTGGGATAAAATTTCTCCCATGACATTCTTCCAGCTCATGCTCGAGTTTACGAGCTCTTCCATTGTTATTTCCTTTTCCTCTGTAATCTCCGGCTCATGAGGGCTGAGTATTCTCAAGAGCTCCCCTTTTGAAAGCTTTTCCTCGTCGAATACAATCACACCTGATTTTAAATACCCATTAATGAAAACCCTATAGGTTGCTGGATTAACGCCCAGCCTGTACTGTAAATCCATGGCTTCTTGAGGAGCAATTTTACCAAATTTGAGTTTAATAAACTTGAGCATCGCCATCACCTCAGAAGTATTGTTTGATATCGATGTACGTCTTCCTGTAAAGTTCGCTATTTTTCATCTTTTCAACAAATCTCTTGATCCTAACGTACTTATCTTTCCTGTATTCCCAGTCGGGATGCATGGCTTTCCACTCTTCCCAGCTGTAGCTGAACTGTGCCTGCACTTTGTCCCTATAAAGCTCAGGGATTACGTTGAAAGCACAGAAGGGTACTATCCTTCCATCGGGCATCGCATAGTGGACAACGCAGCGCTCAACCCTCTCAACATCATAGTTGTATTCGTCCATAAAGTGCATCATTCCGAGGAACAACGTTTTGTAGTGGAACTCTCCCAACGCTTCGTATGTTCCATGGGCAAAGGCATTCTTTATTATGTCAAGGACATCAAAGCTCTTCGGGGCGTATTTTTCATCATAGAAACTTTTAAACTTGAGGAATATCTCGGCACCAACCTTAAGCTTCCCAAGCCTGCCAAGCCTCTTCCATTTTTCAAGTTCTTCTGCCTTCTCTTCAAGGAACTCCACGAAGCCCTCAACATCGAGGAACCTCGATATCGGGATTACCCTGTTCTCATCAAGGAAGACGTAAGTTGCAGCACCACAGCCAAAGTGGGAGGTCATATAGTATTTGCTTCCGGTAAATGCCTCAAAGAACTTCCCTATATGCCCGGCTATTGGAACTGGATACCAGTCGTCTTTGGCTATTGCACCATTAGTCTGCTCCTCAATTTTCTTTATTGCCCCGGGAATTGTAATCCTGAATCTCTGCCTCTCCCTTTTTGGAACCCTGCCAACGAGGGAAATTGGCTGGAAGTTTACTCCTCTAACAATATCAAGATGGTTAAGACCAAAGTTAATTATAGCTCCAAGTTCGTGATCGTTTACATTCCTAATCGTTGTTGGCACAAAAACAATTCCCGGTCCACCAGCTTTTCTGACGTTCTCAAAGATGAGCGGAATTTCCCAGTGGTTCTTCCAGTTTGTCTGTGGGGTCATTCCATCGTAGCTCAGGTAGAGTGTGTTGACTCCAGCCTCCCTGATCTTCTTAACCAGCTCTGGCTCAAAAGCTAATCTAATTCCATCTGTGTTGAGCTGGATATGATCGTAACCTTCTTCCTTCGCAATCTTGATTATTTCAACTAGATCTTCCCTAAGTGTAGGCTCTCCACCGGTGAACTGGACAGCCGTTGCTCCAATTGGAATCTCTTTTTTAGCGTTACGAAGCATCATTCTAATCTGTTCAAGCGTCGGCTCGTAAATTGGCTGTCCCTCTCTGGCGTAGAAGAAGCAGTTGCTCACAAGGATACCATCGGAGACCACACAGGAGTGCCCCTCATTCTCGACCTCAAGGTCATAGACATAGCCATTACATTCCTCCTCGGTTACCTCCTCGACGGCATCAATGTAGAAGTCCCCAACCTTCTCAACCCCTGCAGTTTCGCTGTGCTCTTCCATGGATCTAAGGTCGAGTCTCTCCACGTCATTACTGGGGATTCCAAGGGATGCAAGAAGGTAGAGGACATCTCTAATGAGACCCCTTGAAACAGTGGCATTGCCGAGATGTTTTTTAATGCTGTTGAGGAGAGCAAGCCTAACCTCGCGTGGGAACCTGAGGAAGTCCTTTGGAAGCCTTCTGTTTTCAGTTCCCCCGGGAATTCCAAGGGCGTGTTTGAAGATGAGCTTCACCAGCCTGCTTCTTATCACCACCCGCTCGACTTTGTCATCCAGCTTGATAACGCTATGGGGAATGCCGAGATTGTTAAGGACGCTGAGAATATCTTCAAAGTGACTGACTGTTATGCTTATGCCCTCATCGGTGTAATGGCCACTCAAGATGAAGTGACCCATGAGCTTTCCGAACCCAGGGGTGAGGGTGAGCTTTGAAGGTATCTCACAGGGATCATCGTCCATTCCAAGGCGGAACTCACCAGAAATTCCAGGAAAGGCGTTTAATGGTATTGTGTTTTCCGGCGACTTCACGTAAATCTTTTTCTTCTCTTCCTCAGGGAGCGACCTGAAGGCTTCA
>DQUR01000157.1 GCA_015662175.1 Thermococcus paralvinellae
CCCCCTCTCGGAGGGCAGTACAACCGGGATCGCTGGCGGGCTTAACTTCCGGGATCGAAACGAGACCGGGTGTGACCCCGCCGCTATGACCGCCGTGCCAATACATAGGACTAAAATTAAGCTTTATAAACTTTACGGTGAATATGGAGTTTGATGGAGGATTATGTGTTTAAACTTCTGAGGTTTGCAGGAAGGCGAGAAAAGCTTACGCCGGCTAAAAGGGTTAGAGATTTCCAGAGCAGAATAGAGTGTTTAAAGAATGGTGAGCCCGTTGAAGTTCAGGGCTTTTTACTTCTTAGACAGCCACCCCATGCCCCAAAGGATGCTCTCTACTATATCCTCTCACCCCTTTCGCCATATGAGCTTAAAAAGGCCGGGTTGAGAACATATCTTGTTCTTAAAATCACCGAGAAAAGTCCAATCAAGGCCAAATTTAAGAGCGGGGAATACGTAAAGGTTCGGGGAATTATTGACAGCTATCCGTACGGAAACCTCCGAATGGTTCACGTTGAATCCCTTGAGGGTGCAGATTACTCCAATTACTGGCTCGAATATGAGGATATGGCCTTAAGCAAAAGGGAGCTTGAAGACTTATTTATGAAAACCATATACGCCAACTATGACCTTGAGAAATCGATAATCTACTCTCTCTTTGCCTCTCCAATAATTGTAGGCGCAAAAAAGAGCTGGGGGGAAGGGATTACCTTTTCAGTATTCAAGGATCAGCCAAAAGTTATTCTATCAGTTTGGGAGGCTGTACGCTATCTATTGTCCCTTTTTCCAGGGGAGTTACACCTGAAAAGGGATATCAAAGAAGCTTTTATTGAGCCAGAACTCGATTTGGACTTCGTTCTCTTTGATCCCAACAACACAGGTCTGAGATATTATGTTCCACATAGTAGGAAAATCCTCAGCAAAGAAATTCCAGCCCCAAACTGGGCCATTAAACATTTTAAAAACAAAAACGCCGTGTTTTTAACACCAAAGAAATACAGCCTGTTATCTCCAGATGACCCATTAGCTTACTCCTCCGAAACCCCATTCATTCTCAATGAGCCCGTGGGTTATGAGAGGAACAGGGAACTTGAGGAGCTCATTCCTAATGTAATCATAACCATCTTCAAGGAAAGGGAGAGAATGGCCTCACTCAGTGCTGGAGATGAGGTTATGCAGAAATTCAGGGACAGATTTGAGCGCTGGATAATGAGAAATCGCCATGAATATGGTGAGAAGTTTGATGCCTTAAGACTCAAGGGCATGGTATTTGAGACAAACACGCGTTACCTCTTGAGTGCCCATATTTTGGGTTCAATTGGAAGATTTGAAGGAAAAATTGATACAGGCATTATCCATGATGTCTTGGTTATAAATCAAGAAATTCTCGATTTATGGATGAATGAGCTGCCGGAAAAAGTCATATTGGAGGCTGTGGAAACCTATGAGAGGTACATTAGTGGAGACAAGAGGGCAAACACGGCATTAAGTATCTTTATGGACTTGGAAGCGACTTCCATCGATGGAACCGTCACCAGAGAGGAATTTTATAGAGCGTTGCTTGAGTATGGGTTTAAGGAGGCATATGCCAAAGAGGTCATGGAACGCCTAATTGCAGAAGGGCACCTGTATGAGCCGTTCGTTGGAAAGCTTAAAATGATAAAGCCTGGGTGAAGTGGTTGAGATGTCAAAGAGGATTTTGAGAAAAAAGGAGCAGAGGGAAAAGAAAAAAATCGCTTTAGAACGGATTAACATTCTCTTCACATTAGCTGAAAGGGTTTTTCCTTATGACGAAGAATTGGCAAACAGATACGTTGAGATAGCTCTTGCCATTCAGCAGAAGGCTAAAGTGAGGATGCCGAGAAAGTGGAAGCGGCGGTACTGCAAGAGATGTCATTCGTTTTTAGTGCCGGGAGTTAACGCTCGAGTTAGGCTTAGGCAGAAGAGGATGCCACATGTTGTTATCAAGTGCCTTAAGTGTGGACATATCATGAGGTATCCATATTTAAGGGAGCAGAAGGAGAAACGAAGGAAAAGGCTTGAGGCAAAAGGCGAAAACAAGGCTCAATCCTGATTGCTTTTCACAGGTACAATTTCTTTGAATCCCGTGTAATTCCATAGGGCCTTTGGTATCTTAACCGTTCCATCCTCTTCTTGGAAGTTCTCCAGGATTGCAACTATTGCCCTTGAGGTTGCTATTGCTGTTGAATTTAACGTGTGCACAAACTTCGGCTTCTCGTGTGTCTTATCCCTAAACCTTATGTTTAACCTCCTCGCCTGCCAGTCGGTACAGTTTGAACAGCTGACAACTTCTCTAAACTTTCCTTGGCCCGGCATCCATGCTTCAATGTCGTACTTTTTAGCGGCGACGTAGCCCAGATCCCCAGTACAGATGTTGACCACCCTGTATGGGATTTCAAGTTCTTGGAACAGCTCTTCAGCATTCTGGAGGAGCTTTTTATGCCATTCCCAGCTCTCTTCAGGCCTAGAGTAGACAAACTGCTCAACCTTGTGGAACTGGTGAACTCTGAAGATCCCCTTCGTGTCCTTCCCGGCGGTTCCTGCTTCTTTTCTAAAGCACGGACTAACACCAACGTAGAGAAGTGGTAAGTCCTTTCCGTCAATTATCTCGTTGGCATGCATTCCGGCCAGCGGGTGCTCAGCGGTTGGTATCAGATACAGATCCTCGTCTTCAACCTTGTAAATGACGTTTTCAAAGTCATCAAAGGTTGTAACGCCCTCTTCAACGTATCTCCGGACCATATACGGAGGAATCACTGGGATAAAGCCCTTTTCAATCAGCCTATCAAGGGCAAATCTGATTAAAGCTAAATCAAGGATTACAATCTCGTTGAGGAGGTAGTAAAATCTTGAGCCGCTGACCTTTGCAGCCCTTTCAAAATCCGCCCCCTTCAAAATTTCGAGCAAATCAACGTGGAGCTTTGGCTTCCACTCCAGAACCTCATACTCCATCTTTCCCTGGCTTTGCTCAAGAAAGCTCTCAAGGTGCCCTTTCCAGACCCGGGCCTTACCCCAGAACTTTATTGGAACGTTTTCCGTATCATCCTTTCCTATTGGGACGCTTTCATGGGTTATGTTTGGCAAACGCCAGAGATAAAAGTTAATTTTCTTTCTTATTTCCTCGTTTTCTTTCTCAAGCTCTTCAATCTGTCCGACAATCTCTTTGCTCTTTGCAAGTAGATCATCTACACCTTCACCAGCTTTTTTCCTTTTGCCTATCTCAACGGCAATCCTGTTCCTCTCTCTTCTCAGCTGGTTGATCTTTCTGAGGTTTTCTCTCCACTTTCTGTCGAGCTCGAGGATTTCATCAATCCATTTGAGCTTTTCAAGTTCACCGCGCTTTATGAGGTCCCTCTTAACAGTGTCGGGATTTTCACGGATGAGCTTTATGTCCAGCATAACCTCCACCTAAGAATCTAAAGGGAATGGGAAGTTTAAAAATCATTTGCCGATTGTATTGATGAAATGCTAAAAGCCGAAGAGTATCACCTCCACCTCTTCTCCCTCCTCTAATATCTCAACGTTTTCCGGCACCTCTATGAACCCATCTGCATCAATGAAGCTCGTAACAGCTCCGCTGCCCTTGAGTATTGGCACGGCTTTATCATTTTCAATCCTTACCGGCAAGAACTGCCTCCTTCCTTTTACGGAAAACACCTTATAAGCGAGCTTTTTCCTGACCTTTCTGTATTCCTGATCCAGACCAAGGAGTTTTTTAATGAGCGGTGCCACGAGCAGGGTAAAATTCGTCAGGCAACTCGTTGGGTATCCAGGCAGGCCGAAAATGGGTTTTCCATCTATGAGCCCAATTATCGTCGGCTTGCCCGGCTGAATGGCTATGCCATGAACCTTTATCTCGCCGAGTTCTTCAATTATTGATGCCGTTAAATCCCTAATTCCTCCGCTCGCTCCCCCTGAAATGATTATAATGTCATACTTTACCCCTTCGAGTATCTTTTCTTTTAAACTCTCCCTATCATCTCTCGCTATTCCCAGGAAATATGCCTCCCCACCAAGTTCTCTTATGGCATCGCTAACTGCCCTTCCGTTTATGTCATAAATCTGACCGTATTTCAGCCCTTTGCCCGGCAAAACAATCTCATTCCCCGTGCTTATCACGGCAACCCTGGGTTTAACAGAGACCTTAACTTTTTCAAATCCCACCGCTGAAAGCAGAGCAGTCTCTTTGAAGCCCAGTTTTGTTCCTTTTTTCAGCAGGGGTTTTCCTTTTGGTATATCCGCTCCAGCTTTCATGACTCCATAATCAGGATACACTGGCTTGTAGATAAACACCCACCCGTTTTCTCTGTCAACCTCCTCGAAGGGAATGACGGCATCCGCCCCCTTTGGCAGGGGAGCACCGGTTGAGATGTAAATGCTCTCTCCATCCTTTAACTCTATATTTGGTATGTCCCCAGCGTTTATTTCCCCAACGACTTTTAATTTTACAGGATTTGTTTCACTTGCTCCCCACGTATCTTTGCTTTTTACAGCATACCCGTCAACTGTTGCCCTGTCAAATGGGGGAACATCAATTGGGCTTTCTATGTCTTCAGCCAGCACTCTTCCCAAGGCTTCTTCAAGCTTGACCTCTTCAATTTTAGGTTCCAGGGGGAGTGAATTGATAACCCTCAATGCCTCTTCAAGTGGAACAACCTTTAGGAATGCCATGCCATCACCTTAAAAAGCTCTGTCTTTTAATAAAAAAGCTTTAGGTAAGCGGTTTGGTTTACCTCTCTCCTCAAGGTTTTTAACACCTAAATGCGTATCACAAACCATGAGAGTTGCAATTGTAACAAGGGATGCCCGCGCGTATTACATCGCTTCAAAGGTGCTTAAGGAGTACAGAATTCCTTTCCACAGCCTTCGATTGGATGAGAAAATCCCTTTTGATGTTGAGGTTGTTCTGACAAGTGAGGACGATTACGACAAAATCAACTTTCCGGTTAAGATAATCATTAGGGATGAAAACTTCATAGACGAGCTTTTAGCAAGACTTGAGGGGAGGAAGAGATTCAAAAAGGTCTTTATTTCAATAGACCCGGGGGAAAGACCTGGAGTTGCGGTTATTGGCGATAACAGAATAGTCGAGGTTTACCATTTAAAAAGTCCCCGGGACATAAACGTGATCATCGGACTCCTCGAGAAATATCCAAAAGCAAAAATCAAGATTGGACATGGAGCAAAGAGGCATCGCACATTAATGCTCAAGGCCCTTGCAAGGGTTTTAGGTGAAGATTATCCAATAATCCTTGTGAATGAGAGGGGAACCACACCTAAAGTGAGTGGTGTTGAAGGTTCTCAAGTTCAGGATATAGTTGCATCGATCAACATAGCTTTAAGGGAAGGGAGGGAAGTTAAAATTGAAGAATTGATTTACACAAACGAGCCGACTAAAAAGGAGATTGAGCATATAAAGAGCAGGAGCAGAATTATGAGTGGAGGTAGGATTACAATTTCATCTGAGCTTGCACGTGAAGTTGCTAAAGGTAATTTAACGTTGGAAGAGGCCATTGAGATTTATCAGAGGAGGTGTAAGGATGATTTTAGGAAAAAAAGACGAGATTAAGGATGAGATTAAACTCAGGGTTGCTGAGGCATTGAAAAGGGATGTGGGGAGGGGAATTGTTAGGTTTGATAGAAAGTATCAGCGTGAACTGGGGGTTGAGCCCGGGGACATAGTCGAGCTCAGGGGAGAAAAAATAACCGCTGCAATTGTTGCCAATGCCCATCCAGACGACAGAGGGCTGGACATAATCAGAATGGACGGCTATATAAGAAGAAATGCGGGGGTAAGTATAGGAGATTACGTGACTGTGAGAAGGGCTGAAGTTAAAGAGGCAAAAAAGGTCGTTCTTGCACCAGCCCAAAGGGGGGTTTTTATACAAATCCCTGGGGAGATGATTAAGCAGAATCTCCTTGGCAGACCAGTTGTAAAGAGTGACATTATAGTTGCAAGTGGGAGGGAGGAATTTTACATAGGATCTCCCTTTGATGAGCTCTTCAGGGGTTTCTTTGAAGCGCTTCCATTGGCCTTTGGTGAATTAAAGTTCATTGTTGTGAACACAAATCCCAAGGGAATAGTTCAGATAACGTACAACACTGAAATTGAGGTTCTTCCTCAGGCAGTAGAAGTTCGGGAAGAGAAGGTTCCGGAGGTTACTTACGAAGACATTGGTGGTCTCAAGGATGCAATTCAAAAGATTAGGGAAATGGTTGAGCTACCTTTGAAACACCCAGAGCTCTTTGAACGCCTCGGAATTGAACCACCAAAGGGAGTTTTGCTCTACGGTCCACCGGGGACGGGTAAGACTCTGCTTGCAAAGGCGGTTGCAAATGAGACAAACGCTCACTTTATAGCCATCAACGGTCCGGAGATTATGAGTAAGTTTTACGGTGAGAGCGAGGAGAGACTCAGAGAGGTCTTCAAGGAGGCTGAGGAAAACGCTCCGAGTATAATTTTCATAGATGAAATTGATGCCATCGCCCCAAAAAGAGAAGAAGTTACCGGAGAGGTTGAAAAGAGAGTCGTTAGCCAGCTCTTAACTCTAATGGATGGACTGAAAAAGAGGGGGAAAGTCATTGTCATAGCTGCAACAAACAGACCTGATGCAATTGACCCAGCTTTGAGGAGACCCGGAAGATTCGACAGGGAAATTGAAGTTGGCGTTCCGGATAAGCAGGGTAGAAAAGAAATCCTTCAAATCCACACCAGAGGAATGCCCCTAGAGCCCGATTACGATAAGCCCTCAGTTTTGAAAATTCTTAAAGGTTTACTCAAAGAGGAGCGCTTTGATAAGGAGAAGCTTGAGGAAATCCTCAAGAAAGTTGAGAAAGCCAGAGATGAAGAAGAGATAAAGGAAATCATTAAGAATGATGGGGAAATTTATCGGGAAGTTAAAACCAAGCTGATTGATAAGATGCTCGATGAATTAGCTGAAAAGACGCACGGATTCGTTGGTGCTGACTTAGCGGCTCTGGCGAGGGAAGCAGCAATGGTTGTTCTGAGAAGGCTGATTCAGGAAGGCAAAATTAATCCAGAGGAGGAAAAGATTGCACCTGAAGTTCTTCAAGAGCTTAAAGTTACTAAGGAGGACTTCTATGAAGCCTTGAAGATGGTCGAGCCTTCGGCTTTAAGGGAAGTGATGCTCGAAGTTCCGAACGTGCACTGGGAGGACATAGGTGGACTGGAGAATGTTAAGCAGGCACTCAGAGAAGCGGTTGAGTGGCCGCTCAAGTATCCAAAGGCCTTTCAGCGCCTGGGGATTACTCCTCCGAAGGGGATTCTCCTCTATGGTCCGCCGGGGACGGGTAAGACTTTGCTGGCTAAAGCTGTTGCGACGGAGAGCGAGGCCAACTTCATTGGCATTAGGGGTCCAGAGGTTTTGAGCAAATGGGTAGGAGAGAGCGAAAAAAGGATAAGGGAAATCTTCAGGAAGGCAAGGCAGGCCTCACCAACGGTGGTTTTCATTGACGAGATTGATGCCATTGCCCCAGTGAGGGGGAGTGATGTGAATAGGGTTACTGATAGGCTGATCAATCAGCTCCTCACGGAGATGGATGGGTTGGAGGAGAATAGCGGTATCGTTGTCATTGCCGCAACCAACAGGCCTGACATTCTGGATCCGGCACTGTTAAGGCCGGGGAGATTTGACCGCCTGATCTTAGTTCCAGCGCCAGATGAAAAAGCAAGATACGAGATTCTGAAAGTCCATACAAGAAGGATGCCCTTGGCGGAAGATGTAAACTTAAGAGAGCTTGCCAGGAAGCTTGAAGGGTATACTGGGGCGGATATAGCAGCACTCGTGAGGGAGGCGGCAATGAATGCACTAAGGAGAGCAGTTGCAAAAACCTCAGGGGTAGAAGAACAAAGTGAAGAGTTCCTTGAAACACTCAGGGTCTCGCGTAGGGACTTTGAGGAGGCTATGAAGAAGATAAAGCCAAGTGTTACAAAATACATGATGGATTACTATAAGCAG
>DQUR01000151.1 GCA_015662175.1 Thermococcus paralvinellae
ATGGAGAACGAAATCCCAGCCCCAAAAGACGGCATCGTAAAGAAAATCCTCATAAAAGAAGGCGACACAGTAAACACAGGACAACCACTAATAGAACTCGGGTGAGGAAACATGGGACTGGAGCAGGCAATAATTGACTTTTTTGCACACATGGGTTTGCTTAACTTAACTCTGGGTAACGTGATCATGATACTTGTGGGGCTTACACTTGTTTATCTGGCAGTGGTTAAAGAAATGGAGCCCCTGCTGCTGCTTCCCATCGGCATAAGTGCCGTGCTTGTGAATTTGCCATTTACCGGAATAGCTGACCCGCCACATGGCTTGTTCTACTTAATCCACCGCCATCTAATCAGGACAGAGGTGGTTCCCCTGTTGATATTCTTCGGCCTAGGAGCGATGACAGATTTTGGTCCTATGATAGCTGACCCAAAAACTGCATTACTCGGTGCAGCTGCTCAGATTGGTGTTTTTGTTGCCATGCTTACGGCGGTTGTCCTGGGCTTTACCCTTCCAGAAGCGGCATCAATCGGCATTATCGGCGGTGCTGATGGTCCCACAACAATCTATTTGACGACAAAATTGGCTCCTCACTTACTTGGTGCCACTGCAGTGGCAGCTTACTCTTATATGAGCCTCGTTCCATTGATTCAGCCGCCGGTTATTAGGGCATTGACAACTCCAGAAGAGAGAAGAATAAGGATGGAGCAACTGAGACCGGTATCAAAACGTGAAAAGATACTTTTTCCAATCGCTTCAATGCTAATCATTGGTTTGCTCGTTCCTTCAGCAGCTCCGTTAATTGGCATGCTCATGATAGGTAACCTCTTCAGGGAGAGTGGTGTTGTTGAGAGGCTCAGCAAGGCAGCAAGGGAAGAACTCATGAACATTGTTACAATCTTCCTTGGATTTGGCATTGGTTCAACGATGAGGGCGGAATACTTTCTAACAGCAAAGACCTTAATGATACTTGCTTTAGGTATAGTTGCATTCGCAACAGCAACAGCCGGTGGCGTTCTCTTAGGAAAGCTCATGATGAAACTCAGCGGGGGAAGAATTAATCCGATGATAGGAGCAGCTGGAGTCTCAGCGGTCCCGATGAGTGCCAGGGTTGTTCAAAAGTTAGCGGCCGAAGAAGATCCAGGAAACTTCCTCTTAATGCATGCAATGGGCCCAAACGTTGCTGGGGTTATAGGTACAGCGGTCGTTGCTGGGGTTCTGCTTTCAGCCCTCGGTTAATTTTCCTTAAAGTTTAAATAGTATGAAAACGTTTTAGTTAAGACCGGTGGTGAGAGTGAAAGTTAAAAGCATAATGACACCGAATCCAGTGGTTATTGAGCTTCCGGCAACGAGAAGCTATGCTCTCGAGCTCTTTAAAAAACACAATGTTAGATCTTTTCCCGTTGTTAGGAGGGGGACTAAAGAACTGGTAGGAATCGTCAGTATTAAGGGAGTTCTTGTAAATCCTGACGAAGATCAGCTGGCAATGCTCGTGAAGAGAGATGTTCCCGTGGTTAAGCCTACCGATGACCTGAAGAAGGCAGTCCGCCTAATGCTTGAATATGACTACAGACGGGTGATTGTTGTCGATGATGATGGGAAAGTCATTGGAATTCTCACGGTTGGTGACATTATAAGGAGGTATCTGGCAAAAAATGAGAAATATAAGGCCATAAAAATTGAACCCTATTACCAGAGATATGTGAGCGTTGTGTGGAAGGGCACTCCACTGAAGGCGGCTTTAAAAGCGTTACTCCTTTCTAATGCAATGGCAATCCCAGTACTTGATGATGATGGAAACTTAATTGGAATAGTTGATGAGACCGACCTGCTTAAAGACAGCGAGGTTGTCAGGGTTATGAAGAGCTCAGCGTTAGCTGCATCAAGCGAGGAAGAATGGATCCTTGAAAGTAATCCCATTTTGCTCTTTGAAAAGGCTGAGCTTCAGTTGCCCAAGAAGCCCGTTGAGGAGATAATGACAAAAAACCTGATAATTGCAACACCCCACATGAGCGTCTATGACGTGGCAAACAAAATGGCTAAATACAGGATTGAGCAGCTTCCGGTCATTAAGGGAGAAGGCGACCTCGTGGGATTAATTAGGGACATGGACCTGATAAAGGTCATTGTGAACAGAAAATGACCGAGATTTTTCTTTCTCTTATAGGTTTTGGAAACGTTGGTAGGGGAGTTGCGACGATCCTTTTAGAAAAAGCGGAACGGTTTAAAAATAAGTATGGTCTAAAGTTTAGGGTTATTAGCATTTCCGATTCTAAAGCTACTATCTGGGATGAGAGTGGAATAGACCTGAGGGAGGCATTAATGGTTAAGGAAGCTTTTGAAAGCCTGGATAAATGGGTCCACCAGATGTCCCCGCTGGAGGTTGTAAAGGAAGTTGAGAGCGACGTTGTCATTGATGTGACCAATGATATGAACGCGTGGAAATGGCATATGGAAGCCTTCAGACATGGCAGGCACGTTGTAACTTCAAACAAACCTCCCCTGGTTTTTCATTTTACAGAACTCATCCAGGAGGCTTATATGAGAAGGGCAAACTATCGTTTTGAAGCAACTGTGATGGCTGGAACGCCCATAATAACCCTCCTGCAGGAAAGCCTTCTGGGAGATGACATTTTGAGAATTCAGGGAGTTCTAAACAGCACAACAACTTTCATTCTAAGCCAGATGGAGAAGGGACTCAGCTTTGAAGATGCGCTGAGGAATGCTCAAAAACTTGGAATAGCCGAGAGGGATCCGAATATGGACGTCAGTGGCATGGACGCAGCATATAAAGCTGTAATCCTCCATAACGTTGCTTTCTATCCAGTAAGCTTCGAAGAGGTAAGGGTTAAAGGGATTGGTGAAATATCAATGAAGGACATGGAGGAGGCAAAAAAGAAAAACAAAACCATAAGGCTGATTGCCGAAATCAGGAAGGGTGAAGTTTCCGTTGAGCCGAAAGCTATTGGGAGGGATTCACCCCTGGCCCTTTATGGAACACAGAATGTTGCGGTTATTGAAACTGACCTTTTGGGGAAGCTTGTAATTAGAGGGCCCGGCGCTGGGATCAGGGAGACAGCCTCCGCTGTTGTGAGTGACACCATCAAAGCCGTAAGGGAAGATCTGGAAGTGGGAGCATGGAACATGTGATCGCACTCCATCAGGTTTACGGTGAGCTCATATTCAGAGGACTGAAGTCCCACGAAATCAGACGGTCAAGGATATTTAACGAGGGGGATATTGTCTTCCTTTACATAGCGAGGGGGAATCTGTTCACCCTTAAGAGAACACTTGAAAAACTGGGCCTGACCGAGGAACATCTGTTGACCAAAAGGGGGACAATTGCCGGTGGATTTGAGGTGGGAGATGTTATAAAGGCTGATTTTGAAACCCTCTGGGAGCTCACAAAGGATACAAGTGGTCTAACGTTCGTTCATGGGGAGGAAAGGGGTAAGCAGTGGCTCAAGGAATATGTTAATAATTATGGCTATGCCTTCACCATCGAAAAGCCCTTCCTCTTTAAAGAACCCATGAGCAGGGAAGAAATGAGGAAAAATTACGGTGTTTTTGTGGAAGGTGTTATCCAT
Organism: Thermococcus paralvinellae; assembly: GCA_015662175.1. Classification (GTDB taxonomy): domain Archaea; phylum Methanobacteriota_B; class Thermococci; order Thermococcales; family Thermococcaceae; genus Thermococcus_B; species Thermococcus_B paralvinellae_A. Next base: position 3,585 of record DQUR01000151.1, read on the forward strand.
CTCTCAAGCAGAACAAGGCAGCCCTGGGTTAAAGCCCTACTTGAAGACCTGATAAGCAGGGAAATGATTTATATTTAGGAGGCCTTATCCTCAGATTTTCCAGGTTCAATGACAACGTAAGGTCCTTTGCTAAGCCTTTTAATCTCCTCCTTTGTAAGAAGTCTGGTTTTAACTTTTTCACCGATTAAAGCGCTGTTCCCGAAGGGGTCCATGATTTTAACCGTTAACGGTTTTTTGCCTTTCCTGACATCTTCAATATATTTCAAGAGCTCGTCAATCTTTTTGACGGCTTCACTGTCATTCTCCTGTTCTTTAAAATTCTTTGCCATCAAAAGGGTTTCCCTTACCCGTTCTAAAACTCCCTCAACATTGCTGACAAATCCCTGACTCGCTGGACCGGGTTCAACCTTTATACCCAGCTCTTCCAGTTCAATTGTCCCGCTTTTGCTCCTTACAACTCTTGTAAACAAGTCCTTCTCATCCTCTACCCTTACGGTGTAAAGCTTTGGCTCTTTCTCCTCCAATATCATCACATCTGCACTCCTGTAGCCACACTTTTCGCAGATAATCGTTGATTCCATAACCCTACCAAAATATGGAATGTCGTGAATGTATTGGAGCGCCTTGAGGGTGTTTTTACCACCGCAGAGCGGACAGTCTCCCAGTTTAATCTCCTGAATATTGGGTCTTTCTTCACTCATGGGAGTCACCAATAGAAAAGCCAAATAAGAAGTTTATAAAGTCATTGTGAGAAAGGAAAGGGGAGTCAGCCCCTGTATATTTTGATGTCCGGTGGAGTTACTATGAGCTTGATCTCGTATTTTGATATTTTTGCGGCGTCTCCACCAAGGGCATGAACCATGCCTTTTATTTGTTCAGCCATTTTTTCTAGAGTTTCTGGTTTTGATTCAAGTGGGGTTAGATCCACAATAACAATGTTTCCCTCCTGTATTTCTTCAGAGATTTTTCCTAAATCGGTGTAACCGGTAACAACAATCTTCTTGATGTATCTTATCTCAGGTTTTATAAGTGCTTTTGCAAGCTCATCCTCTTCGAGAGGAATGACGTCGATGTCAGCTTTTGATGTACCTTTAACTTCTTTTCCGATGGACTTTAATGGCGCTCTTTTTGGTTCCTCTTTCTTAATAATTTTGTCAAACAGTCCCATTATTTTTCCCTCCATGAACTTTAGGCTGGATTTATTTTTGTGCATTGGTGTTTATATTTCTTGTGGAAGGGCGACAAGGGGTTTTGCTCCCTATCTCTCTTTACCCTCAATTCCCATCTCTCTAGAAAAACTATGTTTACCTCACCCTTCCTTTCTTTTCAACTACTGGGGGAGCATAGCTCCCCTCAGTTTTGAATCCAAGAATGATCCGTTGCCTTTGCAAAGTCTGCTTTGCAAAAATTTTGCACATCTTAAAGATGGAAAAAGGGTGGAAAGGTTCGAAAGCCTTTTAAATGCTTTCCTTTTACTCCATCACAGCTTTCCATGTGCATAAATGAAGGATGAGCAAAAATGACCCTACATATCTTCATTCCAGATTCACTCCTTGAAGAAACAACCGATCCGAAAATAAGGACATACAAGGTTGGGCAGATAGCAAGGGCAGCGGCAATATTTGGCGTTGAACACATATGGATTTACAAGGCTGGCGGTAGGGATGGAAAATTCATAAAACTAATCCTTGAATATGCAGAAACTCCCCAATACCTCCGCAAAACATTGTTTCCGATAAGGAGAGAACTCAAATACGCTGGTGTTATTCCTCCATTAAGAACCCCCCACCATAAGCTCAAGGGAAAACCCAAGCTGGGAGAAATTCGGGAGGGGGTAATCATTAAAAAAGGAAGACGGCTTTACGCGGATATAGGCCTTGACGAGCTGGCTCTCGTTGAAGGCCCTGGAGAAGGTCGAATGACGTTTAAAATAGTCTCAATAAAGCCATTGAAAGTGGTTCCGGCAAAACCCGTTGAATACTGGGGATACAGGGTTCATCTCACGAACAAAACACTGGCAAAAACACTTAAAAAGGCAGGACTTGACTTAGCAATCGCGACCTCACGTAGGGGTGAGGATGTAAGAAAGGTTAAACTCCCTCCGCTGGAGGGGGAGATTGGATTCGTGTTTGGGTCACCGAGAAAGGGCGTGATGGAGATCATGAGAGACTTCAATGAGGATTATCCCTTTGATTTAGTCCTCAACACCATTCCAAATCAAAAGACGAAAACCGTTAGAACCGAAGAAGCCGTGTTGGCTACTTTGGCTGTGTTTAATTTCATAAGGAGGGATTGAAATGGGTAAGATTAGCAAGCCAAGAAGAGGGTCATTGGCATATTCCCCAAGAAAAAGGGCCAAAAGCATAGTCCCTAGAATTAGAAAGTGGCCTGAGGAGGAGGAAGTAAGACTGCTAGGATTTGCCGGTTACAAGGCAGGAATGACTCATATACTCATGATAGATGACAGACCAGGGCTTACAAAGGGCAAGGAGATATTCATGCCCGTTACAATCGTTGAAGCTCCCCCAATGGTTGTATTTGGGATCAGGGCATACAAGCAGGGTTACCTCGGATTGGAAACGGCAACAGAGGTCTGGATTCCAAATCTCAACCCAGATCTAAAGAGAAGGATCAAGACACTTCCAAAGAACTATGATGAAAAGGCATTCCAGCAGAAGCTTGGTGAGCTCGAGGACTTGATTAAAAGCGGTGAGATCGTTGAGGTCAGGGCTTTGGTTCACACTCAGCCAAGGCTGATCAAGCTCAAGAAGAAGCCAGAAGTTATGGAATACGCTGTCGGTGGAAAGAGTGTGGAGGAGAAGTTTGCCTATCTCAAAGAAAAGCTTGGAAAAGAAATCAGGGCAAAGGAAGTCCTTAAGGAGGGCGAACTTTTGGATGTCATAGCCGTCACAAAGGGTAAGGGCACCCAGGGGCCGGTTAAGAGATGGGGGGTTAAGGTTCAATTCCACAAGGCCCAGAGAGCCGGAAAGGGGAGGCATGTTGGTACCTTGGGGCCATGGCACCCGGCAAGGGTCATGTGGACGGTCCCACAGGCCGGTCAGATGGGCTTCCACCACAGAACGGAATTTAATAAGAAATTGATTGCCATAGGTGAAAACGGGGTTCTTGAACTTAATGGGAATAAAATTGAGATTACCCCTAAGGGCGGCTTTCCACACTATGGAATCGTCAGGAGTGACTTCCTAATGATTGCAGGTTCAATTCCAGGTGCAATTAAGAGAATCGTTAGGGTTAGACCAGCAATTAGGCCTCCAGCTAAGAAGCCACCTGTTGAGAGGCCACAGATTACTTACATTAGTAGGGAATCAAAGCAATGAGGTGAGTTAGATGAAGGTTAAGGTATTTTCACTCAACGGCGAGCCAATTGAGGAGATCGAGTTGCCCAAGGTATTTGAGACCCCATTCAGGCCAGATTTGATCCGGAAGGCGGTCATCGCTTCATGGACCCACAGGATTCAGCCTCAGGGTAGGGATCCAATGGCCGGTAAGAGAAGGGTCACGGAGAACATTGGTAAGGGCCATGGAATGGCAAGGGTTGAAAGGATAAAGACGCCTCCGAGGTTTGCTGCATTTGTCCCATTTGCAAGGGGCGGTAGAAGGGCTCACCCACCCAAGGTCGAGAAGATAATCTGGGAAGACATCAATAAGAAGGAGAGGAAGCTTGCCCTCATGAGTGCAATCGCAGCGACGGCCAACTATGATCTGGTCAGGGCAAGGGGTCACATCATTGATAACGTTCCTCAAATTCCGCTCATCGTTGAGGATGAGCTCGAGAAGATCGGCAGGACAAGGGAGACGAGGGAGGTATTCAGGAAGCTTGGCATTTGGGACGACATTGAGAGAGCGAAGAAGAACACGAAAGTTAGGGCAGGAAAGGGTAAGATGAGGGGAAGGAGATACAAGAAAGCCAAGGGGCCATTAATCGTCGTTGCAAAGAACGAGGGAATACTCCTGGGCGCGAGAAACCATCCGGGTGTTGATGTTGTATTGGTTGATAACCTTGGAGTTGAGATGCTTGCCCCGGGAACACATCCCGGAAGATTGACGCTCTGGACAAAAGGGGCAATTGAGAGATTGAGGGAAATTTACGGGTGATGAAGGATGGATCCCTATAAAGTTATTATCAGGCCTGTCGTTACAGAAAAAGCTGTATCGTTGATTGAAAAGGAAAACAAACTCACATTCATCGTTGACAGGAGAGCCACAAAGCAGGACATCAGGAGGGCTGTGGAGGAAATTTACAACGTTAAAGTTGAAAAGGTCAACACTCTTATCACAATGAAGGGCGAGAAGAAAGCATATGTTAAGCTCAAACCCGAATACAGCGCAAGTGAAATTGCTGCCAGGATAGGATTGTTCTGAGGTGAGTGAGAATGGGTAAGAGTTTAATTCAACAGAGGAGAGGTAAAGGAAGCACAACCTTTAGGGCTCCGTCTCACAGGTATAGGGGGGCTGTAAAATACGTTCCCCTTAATCTGACAAAAGAGAAGACACTCGTTGGCAAGGTCGTTGAGATCCTCCACGACCCCGGAAGAACGGCACCGGTTGCAAAAGTTAAGTTTGAGAATGGTCTTGAGAAGCTCATCATAGCTCCAGAGGGGCTCTTAGTTGGAGATGAGATAGCGATTGGACCAAACGCACCGATCAAAATAGGCAACACACTCCCACTGGCGATGATCCCCGAGGGAACCTACGTTTATGACATCGAAGGAATTCCGGGAGATGGGGGCAAGTTCGTAAGGGCTGGTGGCAGTTATGCACTGGTTGTCTCAAGGGAAAAGGATAGGGTAATCGTTCAACTGCCGAGCGGTGAGCTTAAAGCCTTCAATCCAATGTGCAGGGCAACAATCGGTGTTGTTGCTGGCGGTGGAAGGCTTGAGAAGCCACTTGTCAAAGCGGGTAAAGCTTACTACGTCATGAAAGCTAGGAACAGGTTCTGGCCCAAGCCAAGGGGTGTCAAGATGAACGCCGTAAATCACCCGCACGGTGGTAAGGAGCATCACATCGGTAAACCAAGTACAGTTTCAAGGAGAGCTCCACCCGGAAGGAAGGTTGGTCATATCGCCGCGAGAAGAACGGGTAGGAGAAAGTGAGAGGTGATTTGAATGGCAAGGAAAGAGTTCAGGTATCGGGGTTACACCCTTGAGGAGCTTTTAAATATGCCCCTTGATAAGGTGGCTGAGCTATTCCCTGCAAGGCAGAGGAGGAGTTTAAAGAGGGGCTTCAGCCCGGAGCAAAAGAAGCTCTTAAGGAAGATCAGGCTGGCCAAGAAGGGCAAGTACAAGAAGCCGATCAGGACACACTGCAGGGACATGGTAGTCCTCCCAGAGATGGTTGGAATAACGATCCACGTCCACAACGGAAAGGAGTTCGTGCCCGTTGAGATTAAGCCTGAAATGATCGGTCATTACCTTGGAGAATTTGCCTTAACAAGGAAGAGAGTCCAGCACGGCTCACCCGGTGTTGGTGCAACGAGGTCATCGATGTTCGTTGCGATCAAGTGATCAGGTGAGGTGGTATAAATGCCGAGGGGAAGATTTGGCTACTCCTTCCAAAATTTTGATCCAGAGAGGATGGCAAGGGCAAGCGGGAGAGATTTGAGAATCTCACCGAAGTTCTCAGTTGAAATCTGCAGGGAGATCAGGGGGATGATGCTTAACGATGCAATAAGATTCCTTGATGACGTGATCGAATTGAAAAAACCTGTCCCATTGAGGAGATTCAATGATTCACAGGGACACAAAAGGGGAAAGGGCTTTGGCCCAGGAAGGTATCCGGTCAAGGTTGCAAAAGCCATCAAGAAAGTTCTCTTGAATGCAAAGAACAACGCAGAGCAGAAGGGCCTTGATCCCGATAGGCTTAGGATCATCCACGCGGCAGCTCATAAAGGACCCGTGCTTAGAGGCTACATCCCAAGGGCTTTCGGAAGGGCCACGCCATTCAACGAAGAGACTACGCACATTGAGATAGTCGTTGAGGAGATAAGGAGGTGAGTTAATGGCCATTGAGAGATACTTCATTAGGGAAGCGGTTAAGGAGATGCTCGTTGACGAATACCTTGAGAAGGAATTAAGAAGAGCGGGCTATGGTGGTTTGGACATCAAAAAGACACCCCTTGGAACGAAGGTTATAATCTTTGCAGCAAATCCTGGCTACGTTATAGGTAGAGGTGGAAGAAGGATCAGGGAACTCACAAGGGTTCTTGAGAGGCAGTTCGGGCTTGAAAACCCACAGATTGAAGTTGAAGAAATTAAAAACCCCTATCTAAATGCAAAGGTTCAGGCTGTCAGGCTTGCCCAGGCTTTGGAGAGGGGAGTTCACTTCAGGAGGGCAGCTTACGCGGCAATTAGGGCAATCATGAGAAACGGTGCAAGGGGTGTTGAGATCAGGCTCAGCGGAAAACTTACAGGTGAGAGAGCAAAGAGCGTTAGGTTTTACCAGGGGTATCTCGCAAAGGTCGGAAATCCAGCCGAGACATTGGTCAGCAAGGGATATGCCCAGGCATTGCTTAAGCTTGGTGTTATAGGTGTTAAAGTTGCAATAATGCCACCGGATGCAAAGCTTCCTGATGAGATTGAAATTATCGAGAAGCCAGTTGAGGGAGAGGTGGGTGAACAATGAAGCCCAGCGAAATTAGGGAGATGAGCCTGGAAGAGATTGAGCAGAAAATTAGAGAACTCCGGCTTGAACTTGCCAAGGAAAAAGGAATGCTCACAATGGGAACATCCCTGGAGAATCCAATGGTTATCAGGAACTTAAGGCGGGATATAGCCCGCTTATTAACAATCAAGAGGGAGAAGTTGAGGAAAAGAAGGTGATGTTTGGTGCCAAGAATTGTAAACCCTCTGGATGAGATGCTGTTTAAGGAGGTATTGAAAGAACAACAAAGGATTAAGGTGTATATTGAACGTGCAAGATATGGAAAGCTGAAGACAATAATAGAAGGCATAGATGAGAAGGAATTTGACCTTGAGGAGATTGCAAAAAAACTGAAGGCGAAGCTGGCATGCGGGGGAACGGTAAAGAAGGGAAGGATAGAGCTTCAAGGGGATCACAGAGAAAAGGTCAAGCAATTGCTGGCAGAGTATGGATTTTCAGAGGAATTGATAGAAATCGAGTGAACAAAAAAACTCTAATATGGCACGAGTTAATAGGGCTGAAAGTGAAAATCAGGAGAAGCTCTCATCCAGAGCTGGTTGGCGTTGAGGGTTACGTGATAGATGAGACCAAAAACACGCTAATAATAGTCGGGAAAAAGGTTTGGGTAATCCCCAAGAACGTGGCTGAATTTGAGTTTGAAATTGGCGATAAAAAAATCGTGATCGATGGAAAGGAACTGATTGGAAGATCCGAGATGAGATTAAAAAAGAGGTGGAAAAGATGAGAGACATTGGGTTGAGAATTCAACCTCCCGCTGAAAAGTGTGATGACCCAAAATGTCCCTGGCACGGACACTTAAAGATCCACGGCAGGGTGTTTGAAGGTATAGTGGTCAGTGATAAGTCAAGGAGAACCGTCACGGTTGAGAGACAGCACTACCACTACCTCAGAAAGTATGAAAGGTACGAGCTCAGGAAAAGCAAAATACACGCACACAATCCCCCATGCATAAGTGCAACGACCACAAAGTTTTTCGTCTTGCTCAATGGTCTTGTCTCGGCAATCAAAACCTTATCTCCTATCCTTG
>DQUR01000194.1 GCA_015662175.1 Thermococcus paralvinellae
ACCTTTGACCTCAGAACTGTTCTTGAAAAGTTAAAGAATGGAAAATTTGCTAGGATATGCCTACAAACCGTTGATTATGAAAGCTTGGAAGAGAATGTATTAACACTTCTTGGGACTTTTTACAGTCTGAATTTGCCAATATCTGTGTCCATAACCCCAGTTGATAGGGATTATCTCGAGAAGTTTAAAGAGCTCGGTGTTGATTATATCGGTGTCGGATTGGATGTTGCATCTGAAGATCTTTACAAAAAAATCAAGGAATCTTTGTACTCCTGGGATGAAATGTGGGAGTTTACAAGAGACATTATCGAAATTTTCGGTGAAAAGAAAGCATTCGTTCACCTAATAATCGGGCTTGGTGAAACAGATAAGGAGGCACTTGAGACAATTCAAAAAGCTTATGATATTGGCGCGGAAGTGTCTCTCTTCGCTTTTACGCCAATCAAGGGGACAAAGCTTGAGAATTTTAAACCTCCCAGCTTGATTAGATACAGGAAACTCCAGATCGGGCATTATCTTATTAAAAACAATATAAAACGGGTCGAGGAGTTTGAGTTTAATGACGACGGGAATCTATTGGGCTTTGGAATGAACAAAAAAGAGCTCATAAATGTTCTTCAAGAAACGGCGGTGATGATCCATGGGTGTCCTGGGTGTAACAGGCCATATTACAATGAGAGGCCGAGTAACGAACCATACAACTTCCCCATTAGACCAAAGGGAGGGTACCTAATGAAAGCCATAGAGAAAATCCTTAGTGGGATTTGACCAACAGTTCAAGGACTTCTCTTAACTCTGGAGTGCTGATGGATTCTAAATACTTTGTTATATCCTTTTCTCCCTTTTGCTGTTGCAATTAATCCTCTCACGAATGCTTGCAGCTTTTCATTGTCTTCAGGAAATCTACACATTGGTTCCATGTTCTCTCCAAATTTCTATTTTAGGATAATGGGATATATGTAGTTATCTTGAAGCTTTTTTCTTTGCTGTTTCAAACTCCCTTTTATTCTCAGCTTTCAAAGCCTCTCTAAAAAGCTCGGCTATCTCACGTCTTTTTCCCACACTTCAAACTCCCTTAAAAATCTTGGCTTCTCTCCCATCTCGCTTCGCCACTCATTGATACTCACTTAATCCTTCTCGACTTTCTAACCAAGCCTCATAGAACTCACTCCACACCTCATCAAAGTCCTTTTTGACCCTCCATCTTCTGTGGAAGGCATTTAACAAAACAGATATATCCCTCTTTAGATATTCAAGGCTTTCAGGATATGCCGTTGGTAAATATTGGGGCCAGTCAATGATCAGGATATCATCTTCCGTCAAAACTATGTTAAATTCACTCATATCTGAATGGACAATCCCAAAGCGTACAATCTTAAGGTATTCCTCCAAAACCTTGTTGAGAATTTCTTCAGCTTCCTCTTTTGTTAGATCATCGTCCCCGAGTTCACTCAGCTCAACACCTTCAATAAACTCCATCACTATGGAATGTCTGTTCCATGATATTGGCTTAGGAACTTTTGCTATGGGAGAAAGCAATTGCAAAGCCTCATACTCTCTCTCAGCGACTAAACGTGAAATGTAAAGCCAACTTATGTGGTGTTTGTCAATAAAATCCCTTCTGTAGAGTTTAATTCTGGTGAAACTCGTTCTTCCAATGCGATTGAACTTCACCGCAACCCTATCTCCCTTTGGAGTAATACCAAGGTAAACATCAGCTTCCTTACCGACGCCGATTTGTGTCTGGCTTATTGCCTCAATAACACCCCTTTTTGCGAAAGTCCTAATTGCCAGAACATCATACCCATGGATGGTGAGCTGGTAACCAATGTAACCAATATCGCTTCTTCTCCTTACAAGCATCCAATTATCAAGCTTTCCTAAACGATATGAAGCAGATTCAACATCAGTCCTAGCAAATTTTGCAATATCTTCCAACGGCACCCATCTGTGATAACGCATACCCCGCTCTACCCCTCTCAATATCCGGAAATCTATATCTTTGAGGTTGTGATAGACTTCGAGTGCCACTAGTTTGCTGACCATCTTTATTCCGGTAAGGAGTTGTGGAGGATTACTTTTTAACTCTTGCCTTGTCTCAGATAAATTTTTAAACGCTTAACTCTTTATCTAAAAGCATGCGGAAAAAACTCTACTGCTCCTTTCCCTCGGCTGGATATTCAACTATGCCCACAGAATGGCTATTCCACCCCTCATTCCTATAATCAAGGCAGCGCTTGGAATCAATAACGCTCAGGCAGGACTTCTAATGACTTCCCTCCTCTTGCCTTATGCTTTAATCCAAGTCCCCGCTGGATATTTAGGAGATAGGCTTGGAAGAAAAAAAGCTTGTTGTAGTTAGCATTCTTGGCTATTCCCTTGCAAGTGCGTTCATAATTTTTGCAAAAAATTATTGGGAATTGTTAACCATAAGAGCCCTTTACGGCATTTTTGCGGGCCTCTATTATGGTCCAGCAACAGCTCTAATCAGTGACATTTATGAGGAGAAAAAAGGCTCAGCACTCGGTGTTTTTATGGTTGGTCCACCAAT
>DQUR01000277.1 GCA_015662175.1 Thermococcus paralvinellae
AAGGCAGAGGACTTCATGAAAGCCATGGATTTTCATATAAAGCTGGTTGAGGAGATAAACAAAGATACTCCGGTGAGGGCTTTTGCCGTTATCGGGGTTCATCCAGCTGAGTTCGTATATTTAGCTGAAAAGAAGGGTCTGGAATATGCCAAGAACGAGGTTACGAAAGCTCTAGAGTATGCTCAAAAGCTGTGCCTTGAGGATAAAGCAATAGCCATTGGTGAAATAGGCAGGCCTCATTTTGATGTTAGCAAGGAAATATGGAATGCAAGCATTGAGCTAATGAAATATGGTATGGACTTGGCTAAAGAAGCCGATTGCGCCGTTCAGTTGCATACAGAGAGCTTCAATGAAGAAAAATTCAGAGAACTCGGTGAGATGGTTAAAGAAGTTGGTATAAAACCGTATAAGGTAGTCAAGCACTATTCCCCACCCCTTGTAAAAATAGCGGAGGAAGTTGGGGTTTTTCCCTCAATTTTGGCAAGCAAAAAAGCTATGATGGAGGCCATAATTCAGGGCAACAGGTTTTTCATGGAGACGGATTATATAGATGATAAAAGAAGGCCCGGGGCCGTGCTGGGGCCAAAGACCGTGCCAAAAAGGACAAAGGCTTTCCTCCAGCAGGGAATTTTCACGGAGGAGGATGTTTATAAAATCCACGTTGAGAATCCAAAAAAGGTGTACGGGGTGGAGATGGAATAATTAAGCCTCAGCTTTTTTCACAACCTTAATTTTTCCTGGCTTTCTCACTTCTCCCTCAACTTCAAACACCTTTCCAAAGAACCCCTCGACAACCCAGACATTCGTCACCAAATGCTTTGTAATCTCACTCACCCATATCTCACCACCGGCAAAAGCCAGGAACGGAATGAGCTGGTCTCCAAGGAATTTATCCACCGCATTCATCGGCTTGAGCTGGCCTAAAAGCTCCTTTGCTGCTTCTCTTCCAACCACCTCTGCAGGCTTACCCCTCTTTCCAAGTGCATCACCGCCTAAACGTAGCACATCGGTGTTTGCCCACACGACAATTCCACTTCCAGAACCCAGATGGGGGTCATTGTCTCGATCGTAGTATTCCTCCACGATGTTGATGGGTGTATTAGGATAAGCCCTCTCAATCACCTGCCTTGCTGCATTTGCCTGCCTGATTGCAACATGGGATGGTAGCTTTACTGCATGGCTTATTCCCTCAAAGCTTTCAATTTTTGTAAATCTTGTAGCTTTGAGCTCTTTTTTCTCCTCCCAGGGCTTGACTTTTCCAACAACGATTCCCCCACCCCTGGGATAGTGGCCTCTCCTTTTTATCTCAATCTCCGCTTTAAGTCCCATCCTTTCAAGGGCAAAGAGCGTAACGTTTTTGAGATAATCAACCGGCGGCGACCAGGGAACATCTGTCCCCCCGGTTATCTCAAATGTAACCTCCCTGTCAGCAAAGGCCATTGCGGGTAACAGTGCCTGTAGAACGAGGGTTATGCTCCCGGCAGTTGTTATCGGAATTTTAACGTGCTTCGGTTGAATCTTGCCAGGATAAAATTCCAGAACCTTTGAACCCACCTCAGCCCCCTTAACCCTGGCATTGCAGAGCTCTTTTAACGCTAAAATCCCATGGAGATGTTGCGATCTCAAACCGGGGTTTGGTCTGTTTGCCCTTATGTTGATGATTTTAACAGGTTCTCCAGTAATAACGGAAAGAGCCACGGCTGTCCTCAGAATCTGGCCCCCACCTTCCCCATAGCTCCCATCAATAACTTTCATGTCCCTTCACCAATCATTATCATCAATGCTTCCTTTAAAAGCTCTGACGTGTCTTTCTCCGGATTCCTAAGCTTGAGCTTTTCAACGAGTCTTTTTAGATTCATAAGGGCACTCATTGTTCTATGTTCCTTGGGAATTTGCCTGAGAACAGAAAGCGGAATTTCAACACCAAATTCCTTTAAGAAAAGTTTTTCCAGCGTTTCTTCATCAAAGCTTGGCAACTTACTTCTCACTGGAAACCCCAAGTTTCTGTATTTATTG
>DQUR01000046.1 GCA_015662175.1 Thermococcus paralvinellae
CCTTAAATTTGAAAAAACTCAGGCCATAGAACCCAAAAAGAACAAAACGAAAAAATTAACAAGAACCGAAAAACATTCGATAGGATACACAAAAGCTTATGAGGGAAAACAACAACATAGTCTTGGGGAAGTAAAATGGCACTGGCTAAAGAGGTTTATGAAATCGCCAAGAAAATTAAAAATATGGAAATCAGAGGCGCTGGAAAAATAGCCCGCTCCGCGGCCCTTGCCTTGCAGATACAGGCAGAAAAGAGTAAGGCCAAGACTGCGGATGAGCTCTGGAGTGAGCTAAAGGAAGCGGCAAAGCTTTTACACTCAACGAGACCAACTGCAGTTTCTCTGCCAAATGCCCTAAGATACGTTATGTATCGCGGCAAAATAGCATATCAAGGCGGAGCAAATTTGGAACAGCTAAGGTTAATCGTCATAAACGCTGCCAAGGAGTTCATCCATAACTCCGAAAATGCCGTAAGGAAAATAGCAGAGTTTGGAGCAAAGAGAATTGAAGATGGAGATGTGATAATGACCCACTGCCATTCAAAAGCTGCTATTGGAGTAATGAAGAAGGCATGGGAAGATGGAAAAGACATCAAAGTCATCGTGACTGAGACGAGACCAAAGTGGCAGGGAAAACTCACAGCAAAAGAGCTCGCAGAGGCTGGAATTCCAGTTATTTATGTGGTTGATTCAGCCGCAAGGCATTACATGAAAATGACAGACAAAGTCGTGATGGGGGCAGACAGCATAACAGCCAACGGGGCTGTGATAAACAAGATTGGAACCGCCCTGATAGCTTTGGCGGCAAAGGAGCACCGGGTCTGGGTCATGATTGCAGCTGAAACCTACAAGTTCCATCCCGAGACAATGCTTGGTCAGCTGGTTGAGATTGAGATGAGGGATCCCTACGAAGTCATTCCAAAGGAAGAGCTTGAAAAATGGCCGAAGAACATTGAAGTCTGGAATCCGGCATTTGATGTAACCCCAGCGGAATACATTGACGTTATAATAACCGAGAAAGGGGTAATCCCCCCGTATGCCGCAATCGACATATTGAAAGAGGAGTTCGGATGGGCCCTCAAATATACAGAACCCTGGGAAGACTGATATTTTGTTTTCTTTCTAAAGATATTTAAAAATAAAGAAATCAGGGTTTTCTAACTACTATAAGTGCGTGATCCTTTTCGTATGGCTCCAGTGAGATTCTCTCAACAATCTCAAAGTATTCGCCTAATTCTTTCTCAACCAGCCTGAAAACCTCTTCTGGCTCCTTCGTAACGTCAATGCTCCTGCTCTTAACGGCAATCATCCCATAGCCACCACTCTTGAGGTAGGCTTTCGCGTTGTCAATCAGGATTTTTGCCTGTGTTGGCTGGGCAACGTCCTCAAAGATGACGTCAACCTTTGTAACGAGTGCTCGATATTCCTCGGGCTTCGTTGCATCTCCAAGGATTGGAACTATGTTCCTCCTCTCCTCAACTATCGGCACGAGCTCCCTCAGAACCCTCGGTGAGAACTCAATGCCAAAGATCTTACCCTCCCATCCGACAATATCACTCACGTGAGAGGCTGTTGTGCCACTTGCAATTCCCAAGTAGAGGATGCTCTTCCCGGGTTTTATGGGGAAGTTTTTAAGGCCATTCATTATTGCGGCACCGAGTTTTGATCTTTTTGGGTTCCAGATTCTGTACTCTTCCCCCTCCCACTTAATTACCCTCTCCCCATAAATTCGCTGACCGGGAACCAAATTCTTAGTCGCAATTTTCTCGCTTCCATCTTCATCAATGAATATGTAAACGCCAGGGAATTTGTGCTTTTTAATCTTCATTTATCTCACCTCCCCTTTTTGCCCTTACCTTTTCCCTCTTTGGACTTCTTTCCTTTTTCTTTTCCCTTCCCCTTCCCTTTGAACTTCTTGCCCTTTTTGAACTTCTCCTTCTTTTTCTTCTTTGGCTTCTCCTTCCTCCTTGGTGGGTTCGGGTACTTTTCCTTGATTTCCCTGATCCTTGCCTCAAGCTCTTTCTTCAGCTCTTCGGCAATGTATTCACCGGAGAAGTAATCCACGCGGGCGGCGATTGCCAGCTTACCGGCCAATGCCCTTGCAATCTTTCCACGCTGCCACCATGGAGACCTGTTGATTGCCGGATACTGATAGATAACACCGTGCTTTGGTGGCTTGGCACCGGTCCTTAAGTGCCTGAAGAGGGCCTTTTCAGCACCAAGAACCTGAATTGTTGATGATGGCATCATGGCTAACTCCTTTAACCCGCCAGCCAAACTTATCAAACGAGCGGCAAGCTTTGCTCCTACCAAGCCCTTAAGGTTTGGTGCGACATCGTCCATCGCCCTGTCAATGTAATCCTCAATCTCCTCCCTAAGCCTGTAGAGATCATCGATTTCTTTGGCAAAATCCTGGATTATCCTGATGTCCCTTTCGTCCATCCATGCACCCATGGTCTTCTCTTTAGCCCTGAGAATCTTCTCAATTTTGCCTTCGCTAAAGCCGAGTTTCTCAAGGTTTTCTTTAGTTGCATTATCCCTGTGTCCTATGTTTTTGACAAATGTAACATACTGCGGATGCTTTGGCAGAATCTCATCAAGCTCCGGGAAATGGAGTGAATACCACTCCCTAAGCCTTGAGACGAGCAGGTTTATGACCTTATCAATATCATCCAGAGCCTCAATTGCCTGAATCACCATCTTATCCCTTGCACCGCTCTGCTCCTGAATCCTTAAGCGAGTCAAAGCCACACCAACTGAATAATAGCGCTCAAACCACTCTTTGCCGAGGAACTCCTCTGGTTTCTCTCTAAGTATTTCCCCAGCCAGATTCGGGAAGTCGGCATCTGCATTAAAGCCGAGCTCTTTAACAGCCCTGCTTAACTCTGGGTGCTCAAAAACGAACTCATCATATCCCTTACCCTTGAGCTCCTTAAGGAATGCCATTAGATCATCGGTAACCTCGCCGGACAACAGCTTATCCAGAGCCACCTCTGGCTTCTCTCTGTACTCTCTCTTGACGATCAAGTTGCCGCTCTCATCAAAGGCATAA
>DQUR01000219.1 GCA_015662175.1 Thermococcus paralvinellae
ACAGTGTTCTCTCAGCCATGGCTATCACTTGAGCCTTACTTCTATGCTTGGATCTTTGAAAACCTTCACCTCTGAGGTCTTTTCTCCATTTTGGAAGAGTGTTTCAATCGCTGCCAAGATCGCAGACTCATTGAGTTCAGCTACATCAATATCCTTTGAAAGACCCTCTATCTGAAACACTGGCTTCTTGCTCTTTGAGACTATGTGCTTTATCCTGACCACCTTCTTTCCATTCTCCTCGCTTTCCTCGATTTCGTCGTACCCTTCCTCGCTGTACTCATCAAGAAGCTGGATCCTGTCCTTGAACGTCTGATACAGGGTATCTTTATAAATCCCAAGAACAAGGAGTCTTGGCCTGAGGTCTTCTTCTCTACCCTTGATTGAGCGTTTTAAACTTAATACTCCCCTGATGAGCTTCTCTACGCGCTCTTTCTTCTCTTCTGGAGGTAGCGAGTATCTGATGTGAACGAGTTTGTTGTTGATTTTTTTCAAATGACTCAAGTATGACTTTCTCACTCTGGACGAGTTCTTTTTTCTCTTTTTTATTTTTGAGAATAAACTTGACCCTGCCATTTTCCTTGATAATGTCCTCGATTCTCATCTTGATTTCTTTGTTCTTTTCATCCCTTCCAAGGGTAACCTCACTACCAAGTGTCACAAAGACGTCAACGACGCCCACATCATCAAGATCAACGACAAGCGAGTAGAGGTAAAACGTCTCGTGTTCTTCTGCTGTGAAGATATTGGGTTTCATCTCTCCATAAACCTTTCTCATTCTGTTAGCCATGCCAAGGTTCGCGTTGAAGAGCGCGTCATAATTAAATGGAGTCATTGAAATCGCGTGACTTAGCTTTGCGGGGGCACTTTTGAAGTTCTGGGGCGTTATGGAGGTTATCAGATATCCAAAAAGGTCGAACTCGGGATATAGAAGAATTTTCCCTGTGAAAAGCAGATCTGTGGCAGGTTGTATCACGGTGTTATCCCCACTTCCTGCGCGGTAAAGATTTTCCCCCTCTACCATTTCCCAGAGTCCAAGTTTTCTCCCGGTTTCAAGAAGACTATACCTAAGCGCATACCTACTCACAAGCGTGTACTGCCTTCCGTCCCAGCGGGTTATCTTCTTGAGCTCCTGATAGTTTCCGCTTCCCTGGTCGTAGTTGAGAGAGCTCCCGTAAAAGACCACGTCCATAACCAAAAACCTTCCCATCAGCTTTCACCTCCGGCCATTATTCCGAACACAATAGAATACGAAACCTTCTCAAAATCAGACTCCGGAAGTGGAAAAGTTTTACCAAGTAGCCTAGCTAGCTCTCTTGCTTTGGAACTGTCCTTAAGATGTGCGTTTAAAGCTCTAAGGAGGATCCAGAAAAATCTCCTTTGGTCATTCGCCTTTATTGCATTCAGTAGATCAAAAACAAGTTTCTGCCTGTAGTTTTCTGAGCCCACCTTTCCCAAAACCTCAGAGGTAATATCCCTAATCTTCCGAACTTTCTCCTCCGAAACCGGCATATGAACCCCCTCCAATGAGACCTATAAGTAATGCGAGGGCAAAATCTTCCCAAGATTCATCATTGTTAAGAATGCGCCTGAAGAGGTAGTTGTTGATTGTCGTAACTTTGTCTTTGCTCTTGGCTTGGAGGAGTGCTTTCAGGAGTGTATTGACGAAGGCGTTTCTGTTGTAACGTCTCAGCGCTGAAAAAAGTGGGTGAATTAGGCCCTTCCTGCTGGTCTCAGGTAAAACCTCTTTGATTACTGTAGCAACATAGATCATCTCCTTGTAGAAGTCCTTTACTTCAACCGCCGCTCGCTTTGGACGACCAAAGAAAGCTTGGTCAAATATGGCTCTAGAGGTTACTTCCTTTTTTAACTTTGAGTCAATGGCGAGGGCATAGAAGCTGGCTCTCCAGTTGAGGAAACCGTTCTTTCTCAATGCATTCCACAAGTGCCTTAAAATCAGCGGATAGAGCGGTTTCTGCTTTATAAACTCGCCAAGAAGCCAGACATTCGAATCACCGACAGGTAGCGAAGTGTTGATAGCATCCCTGATACTGTCGTCAAGGATTATTGAAGCGTGGAACTTTGGAATGCCGATGTATTCAACTCCGATTAAGTCCTGTTGTTTAATTCCACGATATTGGATAAGATACATATTCTCTAGAGTCCATTTTGATTTATACTTCACAAGAATGTCTATAACAGCTTGCCATGTTATCTTGAACAAATTGATATTTTTGTTATCACTTTTTGATGCCTGTTCTACAAACGTTTTAAGCTTTTTATTAACATAGTAAGTAAACTCAAGATGTCCACCGTAGAAAAAGATGTATCCAACAGAGGGTACAAAGGTAAATGCATTTGGAAAGTTAAGCAGGTAAATGAATAGATGCGGTAGTTGCTCCAGTAGGGGTGTTACTCTTAAAGGGGTGTATAAGATATTTGAAAACTCTGAATCCGACGGAAGGAACTTACTGAGTGTTTTGTCAATCTTGGATAGGTACTCTGAATATTCAGCATTTCCCTCAATGAGGCTCCATGTATCCTCAAGTTGCTCTAATATTCCCCTATTTAACCCTGTAATTAAAAAATAGATAATTCTTATAGAAGCTATTGTCTACAGGTATTCTAAAAAACCGAGATTTATCTGTTGGAACATCACAACTAACTCTAACGCTCATCCAAAGGCGTTCAAGATATTCTCTGAGTTCTTTGTGTATCTTCAGGGCTTCCTCTATCAATCTCAGGCAATCATCGGATTTTTCATGACATTGTGATATAGCATTCTTCAAGGATTCAAGGTCTTCAAGTGTAAACCTGTGCTTACCTCTTTCGAATAATTTCTTTCGTTTTCTAAGAATTGGTTGGATGTAACCCTTACACTTCTCAAGCCTATTGAGAGCGTCTTCTCGTCTCCTGATGAATTCTCTATACTTATCATCATTGTACTCTGGCTTTAGCTTTCCTTTTTCGTCTAAGAGTTCCTTCTCATGCATCTTTCCTAGCTTTAAAGTTAGCCATTTATCTTTGAATGCCTCAATGATAAACTTCCACCAGATCTTTTCTAATAATCTCCTGCCATGTTCCCTTGATTGTTCTATTGTCTGGAGAGCTTTTTTTATAAGGTTTCTATTCTTGCATCCAGACAGTTTGTAAAAATAAGCCAGCGGAAAATATCCATAGTAAACCTTCTCCGGCTCCTTCCAGATACGTCTCTGGAGTTCCTCTAAATCCCAGCCATAGACCTCCTCCATTAAATTAACAAAACCTAAAATCCCGGCATCAATGAACCAGTTTCCAGTAAATCTAAAATCTTCTCCAACCATCAACCTTCACCATCCCAAAGCCGAGCGAATTCTTCTCCCCAAAGCCGGCTTGATAGCCAACTTTAATTAGCTCATCATCACCATACGCTTTGAAAACGAGATGCCAGGCCCTCTGATAGATCCCGGGTTTAACCTCGAAGCGCTTGGGTTTTGCGTTCAAAATCTCAATCTCAAAGCTCTCAGGCGGCTTTTTACCGTATAACAACACGTATTTCTCCTTTAAATTCTCTTTCAGGTTGGTGTAAAACTCCTCTTCGCTTGGGCTTAAGTCATAGTGCTTCAGCTTGCCAAGTTGGGGCTTTAAAGTTGTCACTGCAATTGGCGATAACGTGGAGTAAGTTTTTCCGGTGAATGAGACAGGCTCTGGCAGAGCTTTAACCGTTTCAACATAAAACTTCTCATTCCAGAGCTCTACCTCCGGCTCAGCTAAGAGCCCGCCAATGAATGCCTCCGCAATCTCTGCTATTGGCGTTGAGAAGTAGAAAAATCCATGCCCTTTCCCAATCAGGAATCCATTCCCTCTCTTCCTTTTCTCTGCCATGAAGAGAGAAAACGTGAACAGCTTTGGAACTTTGGGTCTGTGCAAAGCCAAGCTTAGCTCTGGATTTGTCCTTTGAATTCTTCTATAGACCAGACCCTGCAAATAGTAGAGATGGTTATACGGAATCTTGAACTCCGAATTCTCACCCTTGAGTCTTATTAGGAACCGCATAACAGTGGATACGTGAATCAACTATTAAAAGTTTTTCCTCTGTGATACTTGTGGATATTTAATACTCAGTTAGGAAAATAATCGAACTTCAGTTCAGTACTTCAAAAGGGCTCTTAAAAATCTCACAATATCCTCAAATCTAAAATGGCCAGTCTCAACGCCATAAATCATTGAAACTGGGAC
>DQUR01000213.1 GCA_015662175.1 Thermococcus paralvinellae
ACAGCAGAGGCAATAGAAAATGCTTTGGGAATTTTACCTCCCAGAAATGGTTTGCTAATTAGAGAAGCTCTCGGTTTGATAAACAGAATTCAAAGTCATATTCTTCAATTGGTAATGATTGCCGGGGATATCATAACTGAAGAAAAGAGAATGGAGGTTATTTTTAAGCTAATGACCCTTCACGGAAAGATAAGCGATTATTTGCTCAAGCTTGGAGGTGCTGCAACACATCCTCCATATCTAACGGTCGGTGGACTTTTGAAGGTTCCAAAGTGGAGTGTTTTTAACAACCTCAAAGCAAGACTTCCAGAGCTTAAGTCACTCTGGGCTGAGATAATGCCCTATTTAGTGGATGAAGGATACTTAACTGATATTGCTATGGAGCTTAAGGAAAAGAGGTTTACCCCTGAATACCTTGCTTCCCATATGTTCTACGGTGATGAATACAATGTCTCTCCGGATGCCGTAAAGATAGTTCATTACTGGGACTACAAAGGAGAAAATGATGAAACTGCAAAAGAAGCAACAACCCAAGTTGCGTTTTATAAGGGAAAAGCCGTTGAGGTTGGTCCAAGAGCAAGAATGGCTGTCTATAGGTCTTTCAGAGACGACTCCCTCTTTGGTATTCACCTGGCGAGAGTTGAAGAAATAACAATAGCCCTCGAGAGGCTGGAAGAGATCCTCGATCAAGTTAATATGAATGAGCCCTTTAGAACCCAGAACATCATTTTTGGGCCCGGAAAAGGAGTAGGAGTTTATGAAGCTCCAAGGGGAACTTTGTTCCATTACGTGGAGCTTGGAGAAGAGGGTAGAATTCAGAACTTTAAGATAGTGGTTCCAACAATGTTTAACATCCCAATTATGGAAGAAGCTGCGGTGGGGCTTAGCATTCAAGCCGCAGAGGCTGTTATGCGTTTGTATGATCCATGTATACCATGTACAACCCACGTAGTGGAGTTGAGGTGAGCAAAATGGAAAAATTAAAAGTTCTTCATGTTGATATCGGAAGTTGTGAAGGCTGTAATGTCAGCATTTTAAGGGCACTCCCAAAAATCCAAGAGTTTGTTGACTTGGATATGAAATACCTTGCAAAGAAAACCTGTGCCAGAGACAAATATGACATGGTCATAATAACCGGTGGCGTTTGCATGAATGAGCCCCACATAATTGAAAAGGTGAAGAGCCTTAGAGAGAAGACAAGCACTATCGTTGCCTTTGGTTCATGTGCGACATTTGGGGGAATTTTGAGGTTTTGTAGAGGCGGACAAGAGCCGAGACCGGATCACAGGAATTTTCAGCCCATAAACAGTGTTGTTAAGGTTGATTACTCAATTCCCGGTTGTCCTCCAACACCCCAGATGGTTCAGTCATTCTTCAAGTTCTTCGTAGCTGGTGATAAGAAAAGACTTAAGCTGTTCAAGGTTTATGCGGACATCAAGAAGCTCAGCGGATTCGACTTGATTGATGATATCGTTTTAACAGGTCTTTGCATTGGCTGTGGTGCATGTGAGCTGTCATGTCCAACACAGGCTATTGAAATGATAGACAGAAGGCCCAACCTTATAGCCGAAAAATGTATTCGCTGTGGAACATGCTATGTGAGATGTCCTCGTGCATCCCAAATGTTATCCATGGGGGGTAGAAAATGATTGGTTTGGCTTCAGACAACCTTTTGGGAACAGTCTTTGGAGTTTATTTAGCAAGGGCCAAGGATGAGGAAATTAGGAGAAGAAAAGTTGCAAGTGGAGGAGCGGTTACAGCTTTATTAACTTATGCCCTTGAGAAAGGCATAGTTGATGGTGTTGTTGCAGCAAAGAGAACCAAAGGACTTGAGGGACAGGCTGTTGTAGCCCATAACAAGAAAGAGCTTCTAGAGGCAGCAGGAAATAAGTGGAGCATAGTACCATTTGCAACGAGAATGAAGGCAAAGATCGAAGAGGAGAACCTGAAAAAGGTTGCTTTGGTATGTCTGCCATGCCAAGCACAGTTTTTTGCCCAAATGAGGGACTTTCCTTTGTTGGAGTCCGATTTCGGTGAAAGGATAAAGTACATAGTAAGCCTGTTCTGTATGGGTACATTTGCCTTTAATGCATTCCTTAACTATCTCAGAATGAAATATAACATAAAAGCAGAGCAGATAAGGGATATCCATCTCAAAAAAGATTTCCTTGAGATAGTGTACAATGGCACAAAACTTGATTTACCAATTGAGGAAGTCTACTCTTATCTCCAAACCGGCTGCCTGGTGTGTACGGATTACACTGGAATATGGAGTGACATTTCAGCAGGTTTTGTGGAGAGCGAGCCAGGGTGGACAGTCCTTATGGCAAGAAATCCAAAAGCAGAGGAACTAATTAAAAGCGCGGAGAAAGAAGGGTATTTAGAGCTGAAGGAAGGTTCTCACGTGGTTGGAGAAATTTTGAAGAAGGCAAGGGAAAAACTGGCAAGGGCCCAGCAGAACATGTCATATCTGCTTTAGATTTTTAGAAAGTTTTTTATTTCTTCAGTTTCAAATTTAAGACATGAATGAATTTAAAAGTACACTGGGGCACATACCTTTCGAGAGTGTCACAAGAATAATGGATGGGGCCAAGCTGATTCTTCAACAGGAGGATGGTATAGTCCAAGACGCTTTTTTAATATTAACCGCTCCGTTAAGAGGTTTTGAAAAACTTGTAATCGGAAAGGATCCACTTTTTACAATCAAGGCTGTTATGAGAATTTGTGGTGTTTGTCATGTTGCTCATGCAAATGCTACTGCCGAAGCTATAGAAAGTGCTGTTGGCCTTTTCCCCCCAAGAAATGCCCTATTGGTGAGGGAGTTGTTGGGTTTAGTGAACAGAATTCAGACGCATATCCTCCCCATGGTTAGCACGGATATGATTGTTGAAGAAAGGAGAAGTAGGCTGGTTAGTTTAATTAAGCTGTATGGTAAAGTTAGCGATTATTTGCTTAAGTTAGGTGGGGGAGTGACTCATCCCCCCTATTTAACGATAGGGGGCATTTCGAAGGTGCCAAAGTGGAGTGTCTTAAATCACTTGAAAGCAAAGCTCCCAAAGATTGAAGAGAAATGGGAGGAAATCAAAGGTGTCCTCTTGGATGAGGACAATCTCACGGAGATTGCAGACGAGCTGAGGACAAAAATAGTCAGAAATGAATTCTTAGCATCTAACTTGTTCTTTGGAGACAAATACAAAGTTTCCTTTAAAGGAATTCGAACTATCCCTTACTGGGAGTATCGAGAAGAGCCAGGAGAGCTTGTTAATGAAGCTACAGTCATGGTTGCTTTTTACAAGGGAAAGGTGGTTGAAGTTGGTCCCAGGGCGAGACTTATGCTCTTCACACCTTTCAGAGGAGTTTCTCTTTTTGGGCTTTATACTGCGAGAATATTGGAAATAGACCTTGCTTTTAAAAGAATAAAGGAGATTTTAAGTGAAATTAACACAAAAGCTCCATTTAGAAGGCAAAACATGATCTTTGGATCTGGAAAAGGAATTGGAGTTTATGAAGCCCCAAGAGGGACTTTATTTCACTACGTAAAGCTTGATGGGGAGGGAAAGATTAGCAGGCTAAAAATAATCTCCCCAACAATGTTTAACATTCCAGTGATTGAAAATGCTGTTAAGGGATTGACGGTTGAGGCTGCTGAAGTTGCCGTTAAACTTTTTGATCCATGTATCCCATGCACAACCCATGTAGAGAATGTGCAGAAAAATTAAAAAACTGCTAATATATCACACCTAGGTGATTGAATGATAAAGAAGGTTAGGATTTTTAGATGGGATAATGGGTTGAGGACTCTTGAAGATTATGTATGCATTGAGGAAAGATTCGAGGTTTATATAGTATATGAAGAGTTTGAAGAGTTTCTTGCCGAGCTTTCAGCTTCACCAAGTCAGCTTAGAGAGCTCGGGGCTGGTTTTGTTGTCTGTGAGGGATATGAAAAAGCCGGGGAGATTATTGACAGCTGGGTAGAGGGAAAGAAGATTCACGTAAAAGTTAAAGCTGGGGACGAGCTGGCTATAGAGGACACTCCTTACCCCTATAAGGCGAGAAAAAGCAAACTTACCAATAGAAAAACGGATGAGATAAAAGTTTCCCCCGAGCTAATCTTGAAAATATCCTCATCCATGACTCAGCTTGCGGAGACATGGAAAAAAACTGGAGGAACCCATTGGGCAGCTCTCTTTGATAAAGGAGGTAGAGTACTTGCGTTTAGTGAGGATATAGGTAGACATAATGCCGTAGATAAAGTGGTTGGCTATGCAATTCTCAATGGATTAAACTTAAGTGAGTTGATTCTAGCTTCAAGTGGCAGGATGCCTTATAATATGGTGAAAAAGGTTGTCAATGCCGGCATACCCATCGTGATAACAAAGTCCCCGCCAACCGATAAAGGGATTGAGCTTGCAAGGAAGCACAATATAACTTTGATTGGATTTGCTAGAGGAAAAAGGTTTAATATATACAGTGGTGGATATAGGATACTCTTTGAAAGCGGGATTTGACATTTTCCAGTTACTAAAACAATTCTATTCGTAAACATATCTGTTTAATTTATGTTATAGCGTCTACAAAACAATTTAAAAAAAGGATCTTCAGGACTTTATTTTGTTGTACCTCAACTATTGTAACCTTTTGTTAAAAACTAAGCTATAAAAAAAGAGTTTTAAAGGAAATCGTTTAACACATTCTTGAAACAGATATGCGCACCGAACTATATTAGCGCGTTAGGGAACATATATGTGCACAGCAAGGGGGTGTTCCGCTTGGCGGAGGAATTGGTGCCCGTGGTATGTCCATATTGTGGTGTTGGGTGTAGGTTCTATATTAAAACCGTGGACGGATACCCAGTGAACATAGAGTATGCCATCGACCTAAAGGGAATATCAAACGAAAACGGCAAGCTCTGTCCAAAGGGAAATGCGGCAATTGATTACCTCTTGTCAAAGGACAGACTTAAGAAGCCGTTGAAGGCCAAGGAGCAAGGGAAGTTCGTTGAGATAAGCTGGAGTGAAGCAATTAAAGAGGTTGCCGAAAGATTGAAGGCATATGCAAAGGATGACCCCGATCAGCTCATGTTCTTCGGTTCTGCAAAGACATTTAACGAGCCAAACTACCTCATCCAGAAGCTCGCAAGGATGCTCGGCACGAATAACGTTGATCACTGTGCCCGTCTATGTCACGCACCAACAGTTATGGGACTAAAGCAGGTGTTTGGAGCAGGTGCAATGACCAACACGTACAAGGACATAGAAGAAACTAATGTTATCTTCATAATTGGTCATAACTATGCAGAAACTCACCCAGTTGGATTTAGATACGTCCTCAAGGCTAAGGAGAGGGGAGCAAAAGTTATTGTTGCAGACCCAAGATTTACAAAAACAGCATGGCATGCCGACATATTCCTTCAGCACTACCCGGGAAGTGACGTTGCACTGATAAGCGGTCTAATTCACGTAATAATCAAGGAGAAACTCTATGACGTGAGGTTCGTAAGGGAAAGGTGTGTAGGTTTCGAAGATGTGGTTAGGGCAGTTGAAAAGTTCACACCAGAGTTCGTCGAGAAGGTAACAGGTGTTCCAGCTGAGCTCATAGTTGAGGCGGCAAGGACATTTGCAACGGCAGGAAAGGGTGTCATAACCTGGGCCATGGGGCTTACTCAGCACACCCATGGAACTGAAAACGTTAAGCTCCTCGGAACGCTCTCAGCAATCTGTGGCTACCAGGGCAAAGAAGGTGCTGGTTGTTCACCAATGCGTGGCCAGAACAATGTGCAGGGAGCATGTGACATGGC
>DQUR01000204.1 GCA_015662175.1 Thermococcus paralvinellae
CGTTGAATAAACGTTCATGTTTATCCTCCCATAGATACACTGACTTGTCATACAAACTGCTACCCCTTCTTGGACTGCCCTTTCGATTGAGGATATAAGATGAGTTGGTGTATGCCCCAAACCCGTTCCCTCAATAACAATTCCCCTGTATCCTTTATCAACGAGGAAGTCAATGATTTCGCTCTGCATTCCCGGGAATGATTTTACGAGGGCAACTTTCTCCTCAACTTTATCATCTACCCAGACCTCGGAATTTGTTCTCCTCCTATAATCATCTCTAAGGAACTCTATCCTTCCATTGCCCCAGATCTTGGCTATTGGGATGTCATTTATACTCCTGAATGCATCCCTCCTTGAGGTGTGCATCTTCCTGACCTTTGTGCCTCTATGAGCCAGGCAATAGGTGTCGCCAGTTTCACCGTGCATAACGACGGCAACTTCACCAAAATCTGCAACGGCCATTTTGACTGAACAGATGAGATTCATGGCGGCATCACTTGATGGTCTATCGGAACTCCTCTGAGCACCAACTAAAATAACAGGCTTTCCTAAATCCCTCAGCATAAAGCTTAATGCCGCTGCGGTGTATCCCATTGTATCTGTTCCATGCCCTATGATGACCCCATCTTCACCTTCATTTAAAGCCTTGGCAACCTCATGGGCTATCTTAACCCAGTATTCCGGCCTCATATCCTCGCTGAGAATGTTCATGATGAGCTTTGGCGTTATGTTTGCAATTTCAAATATCTCCGGAACGGCTAAAGCCAGTTCTTCCGCAGTGAAGGCCGGATGAACGGCGCCTGTTTTGTAGTCAATCTTCGAAGCGATTGTTCCGCCAGTTCCAAGTATCGTGACATTTGGAAGGTTGGGCTTCTTAGGTAAAAGAGTTTTAAATTCTCTCACTTCCCTTGGCTTAGCTTTCTCAAGAACCTTAATTTCAGCTATTCGATCAATTAGAATCCCAATGTTGTAGCCGTTATCAAGCTTTATTGTGAGTGTTTCCCCCTCTGAAAGCTCATAAGGGGGCATTACAAGACCCCTATATAGATCGTTTTCTTTTTTAATGATCTCCACGTAATCTCCCGGGTTTATTCCTTTTTCTTTCATAAAGGCCTCAACTTTTTTCATGTTATCACCTCACCTTTATCCTGAATCTTGGCTCTTCAATCCACTGGGACTTGCATCTTGAACATTTAGAGGGGATGTTTATTTCAGCCCTAAACGTGAACCCACATTTCCTGCAGATGGCTGGCTGGATGAGCAGAACCTTCCCTTCGCGCCTGACAATTTTGGCAACAGCCTTCAAATCCTCAACGATGGCTTTTTTGCTTCCCTTCCCTCTCATATCGAGCATCATGGCTAATTCACTGATACTGTAATCTTTCTTCTCCAAAAGGTTTATTATCTTCTGCCTTCGAGTCATCACCGGCATCAAAGCTAATTCCTAAAACTAAGATATAAAGGTTAAGGTTGAGCATATTGGACAGGTGAATGCAGATGATAATTGAAAAATCCGAGGAAGTCCTTGAAAAGCACAGCCTGTGCAACAACTGTCTTGGAAGGCTATTCGGCATGTTGGGGAAGGGTTCTAACTACATCAGGGGAAAATCGATCAGGTTGATACTCAATATGGAGCGGGAAGCGAAGGGAATGCCGGCATTTAAAGAGCCCGAGAGGTGTGAGCTTTGTGGAAACATTTTGAAGAGGATTGAGTACCTTGCAAGATTATGCTATGAGAGAGCCCAAAAGCTTGGAATTGAGTTTGAGAGCTTCCTTGTGGGCTCAAGATTTCCAAAAGAGATTATGGATAAAGAAAAGCAACTATGGAAAGAATTTGGATTGAAGTTCGCTGAGCCAATTAACAGGGAGTTCAACAGGGAGATGGGAAAGTTCCTTGAGGTTCTCTTCCAGAAGCCTGTCGATAAAGAAAACCCGGATGTCACCTTCATCATCGACCCCTGCTGTGAGAGAATTGAACTTCAGATAAAGCCACTATACATTTATGGCAGATATAGAAAGCTTGTGAGAGGCATTCCTCAGACACCATTGAAGGGTTTTAAGGAGAGTGTTGCCTCAATAATCTGCAGGCCATTTTCGAAAGTAACAAGGGGTAAGTGCATTTTCCATGGGACAGGAAGGGAGGACGTTGATGTCAGAATGCTCGGTAATGGGAGGCCCTTTGTTGTGGAAATCAAAAAACCAGTGAAAAGGAAAATTGACCTGGAAAAGATTGCCC
>DQUR01000041.1 GCA_015662175.1 Thermococcus paralvinellae
CCAATTGGAGTGTAAGCCTTTGTTGGCAGTCCTCTTGGGACTGCTGATGGTTGGGGTAACTGCCGGGAGTGCTTTAGCAGTACCAATCCAGAAGGGGCCAATAAAGCCAGATGATGCAATAGGTATCGATACATATATAAAAACCACTTTATATGGTCATCGTGCAGTTGTTTCGGAAATAACAATCCCATTACATCCTATAATTTTCATTACCAAGGTGCTATATTATAGAGTGAGGCATAATGAACTTGGTGGCATTGCTGTGAAAATATACCGCATTATTCCCCTGACAAAATATGCTGTAGCTTTTTATGTACCATCCAATCTCAAAGTGTGGACTTCTTCATTGAATGGGGCCCATCTGATTAATGTGGAGGATAAAGGCAGATATAAGGCTATAACTGTCGAAACAAACAGTAGATTTACTTCCAATATCCGGATGGGAATAACTTTCAATTCGGGATATGGAAAACATGGGATACTCGTTATCGGGCATATGAGCGCTTCCGTTCTTCAGAGCTATATAATGAGTTTAGCTAGTGCCGGTGGTATCATTGGAGGATTCGTGGCAACCGGAACTACTGCACTGCTCTCTGAGGCAATAGGCATGATTTTAACATTGGCATCGGGAGCGTCCTTGGATGCCTTAATATACGAGGGGGTATAGGGATGAAGCTTGGAAAAGTCATTATCGTTTCATTTTCTTTTTTGTTCAATTTTGTTGTAGGTGAATCTTTTGGTAGCTTTATTATGCCGAATGTTGTTGTTCCACTTTTTGTATATTGGCTCTATCTAAAATGTACGTCCCCCAAATCTGAATTAAAATCTTTGTTTATCGATCTCCTGCTGATCTTCACAGCGAGTTTGGTGGGGTGGTACTTGGGGTCATCTTAGATTGTGGAGGGTGTTAATGTGGAAACTTTCCAGAAGTTTATAAAGTTCATTCTAAAATCCTTTATTGTGGGAAGCGCTTTCTCCCTTAAGAACATATTTGTTATTGCTACCTGGAGCATGGCTAATAATGACTGGCTGACTTCTGCTGTTCTAGTATTTGCCGCAATAATCGGTGCTCTCTTGAAATTGTTTATTGTGTATGGAGGTTCGATGATTTTAATATCAATGGGATTAGTGGTCTTGTACAGGATAAAGATCAATTCATGGACGGAACATGTTGTTTCTTTTTACCCCCTGGGTATTGCGGGCCTTTTAAACTTTGTCTTATACCTTATGGAAGCTTCATTTCTTTTAAGAGAAATTGTAATGCTAATTGGATGGATTTGCTCATATTTTTTGTTAGCTAGGAGTATATCTAACGGGCTTGTAGAGAAATTGCCACTGGGACTGCACATTAATGTTGCTTTGTCTGGTGTGTTAATGTTATTTATTTTTCCTCCTGTTCCGTGATAAAGCATCATGACAATGAACATACGACCATTCAGTATGATTACATCAATATTCAATACAAAACTTCCTAGGGGTGAACTTCATGAAATGGAAATCATTGATGGTAGCCCTCTTGGGACTGCTGATGGTTGGGATAGCTTTAATGATTGTCAGGTTGGCATTAGGTTCGAAAAAACACTCGGCCTGAAGAGCCGATAGAATAGTGAGAAAGGGAAAAAGAGTCATCCAACACCACAGTAGCTCCAGACGGAGTAGCCGTAATAACCTTTGGCCGGGTCGTGCGGTGGTGATTCGAGATAGATCCAACCGCTGTAGTCCACCCACTTGTCCACCCAGCCGCCCAGATTACCTGTGTACTCGTGTATGCATGAGCCCGCGAACTTGGGCACATATATCCACCTTCCAGCTTTCCTTGAGTCAAGGTTGATGTAGGTTATCAGTCCCGGTTTACCTCCATAGCCGCTTCTGACGAATATCAGCTCGTCACTGTCGTAGTAGACTATAGTTGTGCTCTCTCCTGCGAGGTGGTCGTGTATCCAGATTCAGTCTGTCCTTGTTGAGCCACTCCTCGTAGTCGCGGTAGAATATCTTGGGCTGACCCTCGTAGGTGAGGATGAACGCATAAGCTGGATACTTGTTCCAGATTATGTCAGTGTCGTGGTTGGCCACGAAGGTTACGGCCTTGAAGGGGTCGCGGCTAACTACGGTCTGGCCGTATCTGAGGGCATCGACGAGGGCAGGGATGTTGTTGTTATCGAAGGCCTCGTCCATTTGTAATAAAGGGGAAAGTCAAAGACTTTGGCTCCACTGGAGTAGGCCCAGTTTAGAAGGGCATCGACGTTAGTGTCCCAGTACTCTCCAACGGCCCAGCCACCCCAGTAGCTCAGCCACGAGTTAACCACCCATGCGGGATAACCTTTTACATAGTCAAAGCGCCAGGCATCAATTCCAATACTCCTGGTAGCTCTCATTACTTTTCCACAGCCAGTACTGGTTCCACTCTTTGTCATGGTCTATGTCGGGGAAACCTCCAAAGGTGCCTTCATCGGCGTAGCTGACGTCATTAGGATGGAAGTCTAGGTAGCAGGCAGTGTATTTGCCTGAGGCAACATCAGAAAAGTCTGTCCATGTGTAATCATTCACAAAGGGGTTCCACTCCAAGTCGCCGCCTGCCCTGTGGTTTATAACTATGTCCGCTATTACCTTCATGTTGTAGGCGTGTGCAGTGTTGATTGGGATTATGAGCTCCTGCTTTGAGCCGAACCTTGTTTTTACCGTTCCCTTCTGGTCATACTCGCCAAGGTCAAAGTAGTCATAGGGGCCATAGCCCATAGAGTAGCGGCCGCTCATGCCTTTACTTGCTGAAGGAATCCATATCGCAGAAATTCCGACACTTGCCCATTCTGGTATTTTGCTCTTTATGGTGTCCCACCAGATTCCACCCATTGGCACATCCCAGTAGAAGGCCTGCATTATCATTCCACCATTTTCAAGTTTAAGTTTTATTGATACTTTGATACTATACATTGAAGGACGTGATTGTTCATCATCCATAATCTCGAAAACGAAACGCCATGTTTCATAATTCTGGAGTAAAAAAGTTAGAGATCAATCAGTTTTTTCATTTTCTGTGCTTTTTCACAAAGTTCACAGCTCTGGAGAAACACGAGCAAATTTAACAGGTGGAAAAGTTCAACTTCTTTTAGATCTAAATCTGCTTGAGAGATCTTCTGAAGAAATGGTCTTGAGGAGTCCTCTATTTCCTTTAAAACTTGAGCGGTCAGCTGTAAGAATTCTTTTTCATCTTTTACCTTAATTCCAGATTTTTTTAAAATCTCTAACAAACGTGACGCCTCTACTCTGAGATACTGTCTCCTAAATTCCTCTATGCTTTCATCGGGTTCAACCTTCAGGAGAAACAACCTTGCAGTTCTGGCGTATATTTTTTCATTTCTTTCATGCCCAATTTTTTCAACAAATCCCGCCTTTTCAAGGACCTTGATGTGTCTATATACAGTGGAACGATCTTTTTTCAAAAAGGTGCTTAGTTCACTGATGCTCATGGGCTGTTTCCTTAACAACTCAAGTATCTTAAACCTTGTGGGCTCTGCAAGAATTTTTATTTTATCCAAATCTGTTACTATTATCACTTCTCTCATTGTCCCCACTAAAACTCTTCCAATTTGTCTTGTGGAGTTTCACTCTCCTCAATTATTCTTTTTCCTGCAGCAACCATGTCGATGCTGTGCACAACACCGCCGAACTCTTCAATAGTCCTCACTATCTCGTCGTAGTCCAGGTTATCGCCAACTATTGTTATCTTTATGTTCTCCGTCTCCTTGTCAATCTCCACAAGCGTTATGTTAACACCTTCGACTCCCTGAATTTCGCTCAGTCCTAAAGCCAGTTCAGTAACAATAGGTTGATGGGGTTTAAGAACATCTAACACAAGCAGTCTGATACCTCTCGCCATCTCTATTCCCCTTAGCCCCTTGGAGGGGTTACTTATTAAGTATTTCCCCTAACTTTTTCAAAAGCCTTAACGCTTCTTCGTCCCTTCCCAGCTCGGCCATGCTGAGCCATTCAATTGCATGGATTATGTCTTCGTTTGAGAAGCTCTTTAATAGCTCTTCTTTCTCCTCAATCTCTTTTGAAATTTTCATCTTATACTCGTGTTCTTTTTCGAGTATTCTATCCATTGTGTTTAGGAGTTCTTCCTCATCGAATCTGTATCCAAGGGCCTTGAATATGTCCAGCTTTGTTTTGAGCCTCGACCTTGCCAAATACCTCAGCTCCTCATCTCCGAGATAGAGATTTATGTAAAATGCATCCGCAGTTCTTCCATAGTATTTCTCGACAAGATTTCCTTTCATCTCAGTTCTCTTGACTTCAACTAAACCAGCTTCTTTGAGCTTCTCTATGTGATGATACACTGTCTGTGGTGTTTTGCCAAGAATCTCGCTTAGCTGGGAAATTGTCATCTCCCTGTTTCTTAAAAGCTGAAGTATTTTCCTCCTTGTATCCTCAAGCATGAGTTTAATAACTTTTGGGTCTGTAATCACTTTAACTTTCTTACTCATTTCCCCCACCCAATTTAAACGTTCTAACGGTTCTTTGAACGTTATGGCATATAACCCTTTTGCTTTCGACGGTAGGTTTATATATGTCAGGCTACCTCACACTTGATAAGATTTATTGGATAAAATATCCAATGGGTGAGCGGCATGGAGCGCAAGGAACTTGTCCATGGGGTCACAACTTCGGCGGTTGTTTTGGGTTTTTATGTTCTCTCGAAGTTTTTAACGCCTGCTCAGATGTCTCTACTTCTACTTGGTGTGGCCTTCGTCCTGTTCTTCACCGAGATAATCCCCATAGCATTTACCGCCATCCTCGTCCCCGTGGTGCTTTCCGTAACAGGAATTCTTGACGCAAATACGGCCTTCTCATATTTCGGTTACAAATGGGTCATAGTGTTCCTCTTCATGTTCATGGTGGGGGAAGGCCTCTTCAGGACAGGCGCGGCTCAAAAAATCGGTGAGCTCGTCGTTAGAATCTCCGGAACAGGTGAGGTTCGTCTCATGCTCTTCATTATGGTAATTACGGCAATCCTCAGCGGTTTTCTCAGCAACACCGCAACCACCGTTGCCTTACTGCCAATTGTTGTTGCCGCCTCTCGTTCGGCAGGAATAAGTCCCAAGCGAATGCTTCTTCCACTGGCCTGGGCTGCTTCGCTGGGCGGAACTCTCACGGTCATTGGAACACCACCCAACGGAATAGTCAATAGCGTTTTAGAGGAGATGAACCTTCAGCCCTTTGGCTTCTTTGAGTTTGGAAAAATAGGGCTCCCCCTGACGATACTCGGTATAGCCCTGGCGGTAACGGTTGGAAGGAAATTCCTGCCGAGTTCAGAAGCGTCATTCAGTGGGAAGGCTATCTCAGAACTCGAAGAGGTTCGGGATGATAAAATGTGGCTGGCGATAGTCATCTTTGTACTAACCATACTCGCCATGATGCTCAAACTCCTTCCGTATCAGACTGCCGCAGCACTTGGAGCTGTCCTGATGGTAGCCTTTGGTGTGATCTCTGCTAAAGAGGCCTTCAACTCCGTCAGTTGGACAACTGTATTCCTCTTCGCTGGAATGCTACCGCTGAGTAAGGCGATGGAAGTAACTGGGGCGGCGGAGATGGTAGGGAAGGCCGTTACTGGCTATATTCACTCCCCTTATGTTCTCCTGCTGGCGATAATGGTTATAGCCTTCCTCCTCGGCAACAGCATGTCCCACACGGCCACAACGGCCATACTATCACCTTTAGCTGTGAGCATTTCTCGGTCTGCTGGTATAAGCCCCTATCCTCTTCTAATGGCGATAGCGATGACCTCATCAATAGGGTTCTGGACCCCGGTTTCAACACCACCCAACACAATAGTCTTTGGCCCTGGGGAATATAACTTCATGGACTACATAAAAGCTGGAGCTGTCATTGAAGTTGTACTCTTTGTGGCGCTCTTCATTTTGATTCCAATGTTTTATCCTTTTGATTTTTCACCTTTGACTTAGGTAAAATTTAAATTTGATAAGGAAAGAAAGCAAAACAGAGGTGAAAAAATGAACTTGGACTTTTTGTTTTATCCAAGGAGTGTTGCTGTTATAGGCGCTTCAAATGTTCCAGGAAAGGTTGGAAATGCGATAATGAGGTCAATAACGCTCAAGTATAGGGGCAGGGTTTATGCTGTCAACGTCAAGGGTGGCGAAATAGAGGTCAATGGGAAAAAGTTTAAGGTTTACAGGAGCATTCTTGAGGTTCCAGACGATGTTGATGTGGCAGTGATAGCTGTTCCAGCAAAGTTTGTGCCAGATGTTGTAGATGAGTGTGGACAAAAGGGAGTTAAAGGGGCAATAGTTATCTCGGCAGGCTTTAAAGAAGCGGGAAGAGCTGATTTGGAAGAAGAGCTTGTAAAGAGAGCAAGAAAGTGGGGCATTCGGTTGGTTGGGCCAAACTGTCTCGGTGTCACAAACCTTGAGAACGGCTTTGACTGCAACTTTAACCCGCCGGAGAGGCAGGCAAGACCAAAATTTGGCGGTATTGCTTTCATGAGCCAAAGCGGAGCATTCGGGGCAGCCATACTTGACTGGGCTGCAAGGCATGAGGTAGGAATGAGCAAGTTCATCAGCTTGGGAAATATGGCTGACTTGGATGAGAGCGACTTTATGAGCTATTTAAGGGACGACCCTAAGACAAAAGTCATAACCGCCTATCTCGAGGGTGTCAAAGATGGCAGAAAATTCTTCAACATTGCAAAGGAGACAACAAAAGTTAAACCCGTAATAATTTTAAAGGCTGGGAGAACTGAGGCTGGAGCGAAAGCAGCGGTATCTCACACCGGCTCACTTGCCGGCTCTTACGCCATATATCAGGCAGCATTTGAGCAAACCGGTGTTTTGGGTGCAAAGAGCATGAGACAGCTCTTCAACTATGCAAAAGCCCTGGCCATGCAAAAGCCAGCAAAAGGGGACAGGGTTGCTATAGTGACCAACGGTGGTGGCGTCGGGGTTATGATGAGCGATGGTTTGCTCGAGAGGGGGCTTAAGCTGGCTCA
>DQUR01000099.1 GCA_015662175.1 Thermococcus paralvinellae
CCTTCCATTGAACTTTGAAGCCTCTATGAGTGATGGGTAGAAGTCATCTATGACGTTTTTGTAGGCGTTTGCATAGTCCGTTATGTCAAGGATATATCCTTCATCCGCCAGTGTTGAGAGGAATGCGTAGCTGTTCACGAAGAAATCCCCGGCCTGTCCCAGAGGCTGCTTGCTGAGATATTCCTGGTATGCATCCTGGAATGAAGCAACGTAGTGCGTATCTGTAATCACAATTTTTACCTTAATCCCATTCTCTTCCCAAACCCTGTTGATCCTCCTTGCTGCCTCAACAATACCGTAGACCCTCATGACACTGTTGGGATCACCTGAACCCCACGCGGAGAACTTGACTTCATTGATACCGTTCTGCTCAAGAACCTTTCCTATTGCAATCACATCCTTTGTAAAGTCCCCGGTAAGCTGGACTTCCGCAGATGTTGCCTGTGTCTGGCTTACTCCTGCAGAAGAAGTCTGCGTGGGAGTTGTCTCTTTCTCACCTCCAATACAGCCGCTGGCAACCACCCCAAGAAGCAATATTGTAATTAACCATACAGCCCCTGTTTTCATTGCCATCCCCCCGTAGCAATTTTTTAAAAATCAGAGCCTAAAGGCTCTAAAGG
This sequence comes from Thermococcus paralvinellae, assembly GCA_015662175.1. GTDB lineage: Archaea > Methanobacteriota_B > Thermococci > Thermococcales > Thermococcaceae > Thermococcus_B > Thermococcus_B paralvinellae_A. The sequence goes on from DQUR01000099.1 coordinate 621, forward strand.
GGGATAAACCCTAGAATCCCTACCTAACTCAGTTTTATGTTGTATATAAAATTTACGGATTTCTAATGGTTTTAGAAAGACCCACTTGGCAACACAGAAGCTTGGCAAAAATCCTAAGGAATTAGGTAACATTGACAAGGTTTAAAATTTTTAGTAATTTCAGTCTTATTTATTCAAACTTTTGTCCGGCATGTCATTTTTGTGTGTTTGTCTGTGAACTTCAATCTATTATATTTTATAACCAAAAACTATTTAATAAGTATAAAATATATGATCACAAGAAAAGGAGGTGATGGGAATGGTAAGGGTTATCATACTCGGTCAGGGATATGTGGGGAGTGTATTTGCAACAGGAATTGAGCGAATCAAAAAGGGGGATCTGGGCTATTACGGAATCCCCCTGGGAAATGAGTTACCAGTAAAGGTTGAGGAGATTGAGGTCGTTGGTTCCTATGACGTTGATAAGGGGAAGATTGGAAAAAATCTCCACGAAGTTGTGGGAAGATACTGGGAAGGTGAAATCCCAGGGAGCCTTGAGAGTATTGTAGTTAGAAAGGGCATTCACTTAGGGAGCCTTCACAACCTGCCAATTGAAGCTGAAGGCCTGGAAGAAGAGATGACCCTCAAAGAAGCTGTAGAAAAGATCGTTGATGAGTGGAAAGGGCTCAGGCCAGATGTAATTGTCAATCTCTGTACAACTGAGGCGTTTGAGCCATTTAACAATAAAGAAGAGCTAATTGATGCCATAGAAAATGATGACAGGGAAAGACTGACGGCAACACAGGTTTATGCTTATGCCGCTTCGCTGTATGCAAAAGAAGTCGGTGGAGCTGCTTTCGTGAATGCAATCCCAACGCTGATAGCAAACGATAATGCATTCCTTGAACTTGCAAAGGAAAGCAATTTGGTTATCTTTGGGGATGATGGAGCAACCGGTGCAACACCTTTAACCGCTGACATCTTGGCCCATTTAGCTCAAAGGAACAGATACGTTAAGCGCGTAGCCCAGTTCAACATCGGTGGAAACACGGATTTTCTGGCTTTAACTAACAAGGATAGAAACAGGAGCAAAGAGCACACAAAGTCGAGCGTTGTGAAGGATATCTTAGGTTATAACGCTCCCCACTACATCAAGCCAACAGGATACCTTGAGCTCCTTGGAGACAGGAAGTTCATCGCAATGCACATCGAATATGTTAGCTTCAACGGTGCAATAGATGAGCTTATTATAAATGGAAGGATAAACGACAGTCCAGCCTTGGCTGGGTTGCTGGTTGATCTGGTTAGACTGGGAAAGATGGCAGTTGAGAGGGGAGAATGGGGAACAGTTTATGAAGTCAACACATTCTATATGAAGAACCCGGGACCGGCGGAAAAGGGCAACATCCCAAGGATCATCGCCTATGAAAAGATGCGCCTGTGGGCGGGACTTAAGCCGAGATGGTTATGATTTTTCCTTTCAGATCTTCTCTTCTTCCAAATTTCTGTAAAATCTCCTTAAATATACTCTCAGCCTCGGTAGATTAACGGGTTTCATAGCTTCACTCATCCAGTCGGGTAAATCTTTTCGTATTGAGTTCCAAAGAACGCGGTAGTCCAGAATAATTATTGCCCCCTTCTCTTCGGCACTTCTATGAACCCTTCCAGCCGCTTGAACAAGCTTTCTGTGGGCAGGTAGATAATAACCGTAGTATTTTCCCTTCCCCGGGAACTTCTTCTCGAAATACCTTATTTGAGCCTGAACCCTTGGGGTGGGCCGTGCATATGGAATTCCAACCAGAACAACGCCGTTCATCTCATCCCCCAAATAATCCTGTCCCTCACTGTTCCTACCGCCCATAACCCCCAGCAAAACTCCACCCTCCCTCTTTGCTTCTTCTTTAAATGCGTTCACCAAAATATCGTTCTCCTTAGAGCTCGCATTCTTCTTCTCAATGAAAACCTTCTTGCCTGTCTCTTCCTCAATTCTCAAATGAACGTTGGCAGATAAGAGGCCCTGAAGGACTTCATATGAAGCCGTAAAAACACCAACATTCTTCGGGATGAGCCTCGTTGCTTCAACAATGTATTCAGCCATTTTTCTGTATAATTCCAAGTTTCTCTCCTCTCCCCTCGTTGAGACGTCTTTAGCAACCAAGACAAGGGC
>DQUR01000255.1 GCA_015662175.1 Thermococcus paralvinellae
AATAAATCCTGAAACCTTTACCTTACCCGGATGCATCGGAACGTGCATAAATCTTATTACTCACCTCCGATAAGTTAAACTCCATGAAGGTAAGGCTCCACTATGACAGGGGAACAATTGTTATTGAGGGAAATGTTCACGTCCCTTTTGCCAGATGGGATGAGAGGTGCAACCACTACAGGGCTTTGGCGTACAAGTACAGGGATATAATCGAGTTCCTCAGGCAGGAAGGGGTTGAGTTTGAGGATCACGTTCTCGACAATGTAATCCCCTCTCCAGTCTATGATGTCGAATTTGACTTTGAGCTAAGGGATTACCAGAAAGAAGCCGTGGAAAAGTGGATGCGCTCAAAGAGAGGCGTTATAGTTCTACCGACTGGAGCCGGAAAGACTATAATTGCCCTAGAAATAATTAGAAGGCTTTCCGTATCAACGCTTGTTGTGGTTCCCACGTTGGCCCTGCTTGAGCAGTGGAAGGAGAGACTTTCAGTTTTTGGGGACGTTGGCGAATTCTCGGGCAGAAAGAAGGAGCTCAGCCCAATAACTGTCACGACTTATGATTCAGCCTACATAAATGCGGAGATACTTGGGGATAAGTTCCTACTTATTGTGTTTGATGAGTGTCATCACCTGCCCTCTGAGGCATACAGAAACATTGCCCAGATGAGCGTTGCCCCCTACCGTCTGGGCCTAACGGCATTTCCAGAAAGAGCGGATGAGCTTCACGAGCTTTTACCCGATCTCATTGGTGGGATAGTTTATCAAAAGACACCGGAGGAACTTGTAGGTAAGTATCTGGCACTCTATGAGGTTGTAGGAATCCGAATTCCATTAACAAAAGAGGAGAAAGAAAGATACAGGCGATATTATGAGATTTTCAAATCATACATCGAGAAGAGGGGCATCACTTTCAGGAATCTTGAAGACTTCCAGAGGATTGTCATGAGAAGTGGAAGCGACGAAGAGGCCTTCAAGGCGTTAAGGGCTCTTGAGCAGGCAAGGAAGATAGCCTTCAGTTCCAAAAGAAAGCTGGAGAAGCTTAGGGAAATCTTGGAGAGGCATAAAGGGGAAAAGATAATAATATTCACGAGACACAACGAGCTTGTTTACGGAATATCAAGGAGGTTCTTAATCCCAGCCATAACCCACAAAACGGACAAAAAAGAGCGCAGTGAAATCCTTAAAAAGTTTAGAGAGGGCAGATATAAAGCGATAGTCAGTAGTCAGGTGCTTGATGAAGGTATTGATGTCCCAGATGCGAGCGTTGGGATAATCATAAGTGGAACTGGATCCTCGAGGGAACTCGTGCAAAGGCTTGGAAGAATACTAAGGCCTGCACCCGGAAAGGAGAAGGCAACCCTTTATGAGTTCATTTCAGTGGGGACAAGTGAGGTTAGGGTTGCAAAACGGAGGAAATCTGGTCTAAAACGAGTTGTCAATTCTTCACGCTTTTTCTGCTTTTTATAGAGAAAGTTGGAGAAGCTCTATATGTTCATTTTAACACATAATGGGATTTGAACAGCTAATTGAATATCATGCGGTGTAGTTAAATGATCTCCAAGTACCTTGCCCTTAGCATATTTTCATATTTTAAAACATGTCCCGAAGTCCCAGAGAGGTCAGAAATCCGGAAAGGTTGGGGGGTAGGATAGGAGTTAGAAAATCAACTGACCTTAAAAACTGCGACTTTTCCATCAACAAGCTGAGCCACTATGTATTCCCCACGAATGAATATCCTGGTAGATATAAGTAAAAGTAGTATAAATACTTTCCTAATTACGAATAACTAAAGTACAAAAATTACAACCACCAACACTTGAACACAAAAAAGCACAAACAACAAATAAAAACAATGACTTAATGTATAGAAGAGCAGAGCAAAATAAAAACAAAGTCATTCCTCCAGAAACTCCAGGGCTCTTTCTGTCTTTTTATCAAACAGGACGATTCTATCTTCCCTTATCTTCACGGTTACCTTCTCTCCAAATGTGAAGTGCTCCCCCTCAGGTGCAAACACCTTAACAAAAGTCCCGCCAATGGAGGCAGTAACTATCTGCTCCCTGCCAAGAGGCTCGAAGGAATAAACCTCCCCGATCAGGCCTTCACCGATACCCTTGATTACCTCAGCATCATGCGGTCTAAATCCAAGGAGCACCTCTTTTATGCCGAGCTTTTCAATCAGCTCTCTATACTGAGCTGGGACTGGTATCTTACTCTCATAGACTTTTAAGTGGCCATTTTCAACCTCTGCTTCCACAAAGTTCATGGGCGGATTTCCAAGGAATCCTCCAACGAACCTGTATTTTGGCCGGTAATAGACTTCATCCGGAGTTCCAACCTGGAGTATCTTCCCCTCCTTAATTACAGCTATTCTGTCGGCCATTGCCAACGCTTCAGCCTGATCATGGGTAACGTAAACTGCCGTAATGCCTAGCTCCTTCTGCAGTCTCTTCAGCTCGGCCCTGACTTCAAGTCTGAGCAGGGCATCCAAGTTACTCAGGGGCTCATCCAAAAGCAGGACATCGGGCTCTTTAACTAAAGCCCTCGCTATTGCAACCCTCTGCTGCTGGCCACCGCTGAGCTGCCATGGATATCTGTCGAGCAAGTTCTCGATGTGGAGCATCTTTGCGACTTCCCTCACTTTCTTTTCAATTTCCTGCCTTGGGACTTTTCTCAGCTCGAGGGGAAACGCTATGTTCTCAAAAACCTTCATGTGCGGATATAGAGCCCAGTTCTGGAAGACCAGGCCAACGTTTCTATCCTTCGGTGGAACCTCTGTAACATCTCGATCGTCGAAGTAAATTCTCCCGCTTGTCGGCCTGTAAATTCCGGCAATTGTGTATAATAGGGTGGATTTTCCACTTCCTGAAGGGCCCAACAAAGCCATGAACTCTCTATCATCAATTTTTAGGTTGATATTGTTCAAAGCTGTAAAGTCTCCAAATTTTTTGGTTATCTCCTTAAGGATTATCTTGACCATCTCAACCACCTCAACCTTTAATTCCACCTGAATAACCCTGCAGTAATATCTGCTGTGCCGTGAGGAAGAATATTATCGTTGGGAGCAGGTAGAGGGTTCCAGCGGCAGCTATCAGGGGCATGTGAGAGTATTCGGCCTCAATATTTGCCTCAATGAACGTTGCTAAAGTTTGATCAATGAGGAAGGTTCTCACGTAGATTATATCCTGCCAGCCAGCCAAGAAGGCAAAGAGTGCAACAGCCAGTATCCCCGGCTTGATTAAGGGTAGCATAATCTTCCACCAGACTTTTATCCTTGAGGCCCCGTCAATTATGCCCGACCACTCAAATTCCCATGGTATCGTGTCAAAGAAGCCCTTCATCAGCCAGACTGACATCGGAATTTCAAGAGCCGCCCTCGCCAGAATTACGTAGAAGAAGGAATAAAGCCTTATGACATCCGGATTCTGTGGGAAGGTCAGACGGTAGAGCAGATAAACCCCGACGATCAACGCAACGCCGGGAAAGGCATGTAAAATTAGCAGCAGAACCATCATGTGCTTTCTTCCCCTGAAGTCAATTCTTGAAAGCGAATAGCCCGCCAAAGCGCTGATGAAAGTTACGACTCCAGATACTCCAAGAGCAACTACGAGTGTATTGAATGTGATCTTTAGTATGTTAGTCCTTATTCCACCCGTTGTGGCGAGTTTCCCCTGAAACACGTTAATCCAGTTCTCCAATGTAAAGTGGAATGAGCTCAGATCCAAGTTGGTGACCATCTCCCTGCTGAAGCTTGAAAGCATCAATAGGGAAAAGCCAAGGATTAAAGGTAAACTTGCGAGTAGAATTGCAAGGATTACTATCCACTCATACCTCCTTGGCCTTGTTTCTACGTCCTTCATCAGAAGTCACCTCTTGGCCTTTTCATCATCTTCTCAAATTGTAAGACTTTTAGAGTTACGTAGCCTCCAATTATGCCCATGATTGATAGAATCACCGCTGCAGCAGCCGCTAACCCCTGATCCTGTTCCCCTCTACCGAAGGCTGTGTTAAAGACGTATAACGCCAGAGTGGTTCCATAGTCCCTGTTCACCAAGTCCCATTGAACCAGAAGGAAAATGTGCGGATACGTTGTCAGCAAACTCAGGAACTGCCACGTCAAAACATAAAGGAAGTGCCATTTCATTAGAGGTATCAGGATTTTCCTTGAGATTTCCCAGGCTGATGCACCATCAACCCTCGCGGCAATGACAAGTTCCTTCGGAATCTGATTCAGGGCTGAGGTGAAGACTATCATACCAAAGCTAACACCAACAAGACCATTCACAAAGATGATTATGCTCCACGCCCCCCAGGGCACAATCTGACCCCAGGGAATTGGCTGTGAGATTATGCCAAGCTTCATCAAAATTGAATTTAACGTTCCAATTTCACTCCCATGGAAGAAATAATACCAGACAAGGCTGTAAACAGCAATTGGTGACATCCTTGGCAGAAGCCAGAGTAACCTGAAAGTTGAGGCGGGCTTTTCACTTATGAAAAAGGTGGCCAAAGCTAACGCTAAACCTCCAAAAACGTTTATTATGAGCGTAATCCCAACGAAAACCACGGTGGTTAAAATTACGGCCTTAAAGGTTGGGTCGTGCTGGAACATGTAAAACAGTCTTTGATAGTTGTAGACTCCAACGAACTCCGTGATGTATTTCTCAACATTCCAGTTCCTCATTCGAGTGAAGCTTATATAGATGGTCATGAATAAGGGCACTAAGTAGAACAACACGACCATCAAAATCATTGGGGAGAGAAAAAAGGAAAGGGCTGCAAATTTTTCCCTGCTGGTTTTGTTCATGCTCTCACCTCTTCACTGTGGGAACTTCCAGTCCTTTGGAATCTCTCCGACGATTTCGACATTTTGAGCAAGCTCTGGATCCGCCTTAACTTTCTGGATGATGTAGTTAACCCCTTCTTCCGGTGTCATCTCCCCTCTGAGAACCTTGTCAACTGCCTCCTTGAAGATGTCAGCCAATGCTGGATACTTTGGATGTGCTGGAGCTAAGTGCGTGTATTCAAGCATGTAGCTAACGTCTGCCAGGAACTGTGCGTTGATTGGGTTGACTGTTGCTTGGACAATGTCCTTGATGTTGTCTTTAACTGTCTGATCCAAGTCGAGGTTGAGGTTCTTTAAGTCATTGAGCCACTTTTCGTCTTTGATAAGCTTTGCCGCCTCTTTTCTAACTGGGAGGTGTGCTGAGATAACACTGTGTATTGCGTTGATGTCTGGATCACTTGCCTTTATGAGCATGAGGAATGCAAGTTTGTGGTAAACATCTTTAAGCTCGTCGTACTTTGGATTCTGGGTACCGGCCTTTGAGTTAATCATCCAGACGAAGGGCTGGCTTAGTGTCACGGGCTTGTTTCCTTTCTCACCAGCTGGGAAAAGCGTGTAGGCAAACCACTCCTTTACCTCTTCGGGCGTGAGGCTCCTTCCTTTGTAATATTGCTTGGTCTGCCACTCTGTCCAGTACCAGGTTCCACCTATGGTGAAAAGTGTCTTCCCCTCAACAATTGTTGGATGAATTTGCTTGGCCCAGTCCCAGCTCATTATGTCCTTTGGAAGCAGGCCATCTTGAGCAAATTTCCACTCAACATAGAGCCACTTGTAGATTGCAGGAACGTCAACGACGAGCTTTCCACTCTTTTTATCATCAAGCTTCCCACCAAAGGCGAAGATGAACTGTATCAGGTCTGGATGGGCTGAGCCCTTTCTGTGAATCAATCCCCACTCAGCAGCGCCACTCTCTTTGGCCTTCTTTGCCCAGTAATAGACATCGCTCCATGTAAATTCTCCATTTTTCACCTTTTCAGGAAGGGAATTAACATCAAGTCCAATCTTTGCAGCAACGTCTTTTCTAACGTAGAGTGGCCTTGCTTCAGTATCCTGTGGTAAACCGTATAGCCTTCCATTGAACTTTGAAGCCT
>DQUR01000025.1 GCA_015662175.1 Thermococcus paralvinellae
CCAAGTATGGAAAGCTCGTTCCAAAGATTGTTGCATACCTCAGGCAGAACGCCGAGGCAGTTGCAAGGGCACTCAAGGAAAGCGGGAAGGTGGAGTTTGAAATCGAGGGACAGAGGATTGAGCTTGGTAAGGACGATATAGTGCTCAGGAAGGCAGTGTTCAGTGAAGGAGAAGAAGTAGAGACGGCAGTTGTGAAAGATGCAGTGATTTTGTTTTTTGCCTGATTTTTCATTTCCTTTTAACGGTTATGGCAAATCAATCCTTCTTTAACAGAATCACCCTGTAAAGCTTTCCATTGATAATCCTTGGCACCGAGATTTTGTTTAGGTGATGTATTCTCTTTCTCTCAAGCGCTATGAGATTGAGCTCCCTCAAAACCTGCATGAAGTCCTCCCACCTTATGTTGAGCCATTTTGAGTATTCATCAAAGAGCTCCTTTTCAACAACAAGGTATTTTTTGCCGTCTATCAGATACCTCCGCTTGTGCCTTGGCAGTTCCTTTCTCAAGCGCCACCTTGCATGCAGGGGCGACTGTACCGTAAGAATTGCCTCCTCCATGCTTTTGCCCTCCACAAGCATCTCAAGGAGAATTTTAAGTATGTGATTTATCCTGTCAGGGACTCCAATTATATCTCCTCTCAACGTGATTTTTCTTCTCCTGACTTTGATCCCCTCATTCTCAAGGGTTTCTCCAATCTTCGCGGTCGTTCCCTTTTTGGTCCCTCCTGTATCAACAATTCCTCCAATGATGAACGCCCTGACATCAAAGTCCCTCTCACTCAAAACCTCTTCAGCCCTTGGGTCAAGGAGGACAACCTCGTCGATGCCCTTCTCCTTCAAGAACCCTGCAGTTGAACCCTCATAGGCTGTAACCCTCTCAAGGGGAAAGCGGGCTTTTTTCTTAAATTCCTCATTAACCCAGGCTAAGACCAAAAGCTCACTCCATAGATAATCCTTCAAAACACCGTAGCTTTGAGCGACTTGAAGGGCAACCTTATTTTTCTCCTTTTCTGTATGCTTATTCCAGTGCATGAGGTCAATTATGAAGTACGGGTAATCCTCTGGAAGCTTGGCCCTTAGCTCTTCAGGGGAAACAACGACTTTAAACTTCTTCGCCATGCAGGATGGAGCATAGGCGTATTTTGATCCATCCGTTCTCTTTCCGCTCAGATCCCAGGCTATCGCCGTGGATTCATCAACTTCAACTATGGCACCCTTTCCCTCAAGGACGTCCAATGCTACATCCTGGAGCTTGTTCTTTGACTTTCTATACCTCTTGGAGAGTATGCCTATCCTGTCTATTCCCTTCTCCCTGAGTAGTTCTGCAAAGATTTCGCTAAGCCTCTTCATGGGCATCCGGTTGAGCATCGGCAGTGAATTTTTAAGGTTTTCTTTCCATACATTATTGATGAGAGGCATTGCCGAGCTTCCCCTCCACAGCGGTCATGTGCCTCCTTGGCTAGCTACACGTATGAAAAGGCTGGCAAGGCTGATATTGATTCTACTGATTGATGAATACGGCACAAAGGGAGTTCTTGAGAGATTGGCCGACCCGATTTGGTTCCAGGCTTTGAACAATCTCATCGGCATGGATTGGGATTCATCCGGCAGCACCACCGTAACAACAGGCATACTAAAAGAAATTCTCTCAAAAGAGGAGCTTGGTATAAAAGCTGCCGGAGGAAAAGGTGCCAAAGGTAGAAAAACTCCAGCTCAGCTGAGGCAAATATGTGAGAAATATGAGCTTGACAGCAATGAATACGTCAGGATTTCGCGGTTGGTTGCCAAAGTTGATACCGTGGCATTGCAAACGGGTTACCGGCTTTACCACCATGTCTTTTTCATTGACGGGGAGGGAAACTGGGCAGTGATACAGCAGGGGATGAATCCAAAGGTTAGGCTGGCGAGAAGGTACCACTGGTTTGACGTTGAAAACTTTACGCTAAAGCCCCACAGGGGAATAAGCGGGATTAAGCTTGAGTATGCACTGAACACCGTTGATAAGGACGCAAAGGACTACCAAAAAACTTTGCTTGACCTCGTGAGGGAAGACCCAAGGAAGCTCGAGCGAGAGCTAAGAACAATTATGGCAGCTGCAAAGGGTTATAGACTAATAGTTTACAGGCCTTATGAAGGGCTAAATCCATCCGACACAATTAGGAAATACAAAAGCTTGGGGCAGATCGAATTAAATCAGAGGGCTTTAAAGCTCGCGAGGGAACTTAGCATTACAGGCTATGATGAGTTGCTCCTTCTGAGAGGACTGGGACCAAGCACGCTGAGAGCATTGTCTTTAGTATTGGAGCTTGTTTACGATGTTCACCCTTCATGGGAAGATCCTGCCACCCATCCACCCGATCCCTTCAAGTTCGCCTATGCCGTTGGTGGCAAGGACGGGGTGCCTTTCCCGATTGATAAGCCCGTTTATGATGAGCTGATTTTCTTCTTAGAGAAGCTTGTTGAAAAGAACCCATGGGAGAAAACCTTTATCCGAAACGTGACGAAAATAACCCGAAACTGGAACTTTTCGGAGGAAGAGAAGAGGGCAACGTAATAAAACAAGGGCTGTTCTATAAATAACAACCGCAACTTTCGCCTACTTTTGCCACACCAGTTACTGGATCTTTGCTTATTAGCGCCCCCGTAGGCTTTAAGCCCGAATTGGCTGAAGATGTGTCCTTCCCGAAAGCCAGCCAATAAGAGTCCGCTACAACAAAAGTAGCGGATAACCAGAACGGAACGAAACGGTCCCGCTATCTCTTGGCCAAGCACAGAATAATCTTCAGGCTACTCCCCTCCATTTGCCCCTTAATCCAAAACCTGTTGTAGGTTTTCAAGTAAGAAACAATCTTCCTGTTGTCGATTATCTGGGAATATATGTAATCAACGAACTCGTCGTGAAATAGGGGGTTGTAGTGCTCGGTAAAATCCGAAAACGTGATTCTCCACGTAACTCCATCGGAGTAGCCATAAGGCAAATACATAGCGGTATCGAGGTTGGAAATCCTTGGATCCAGCTGCAAGTTTGGGAACTTTCTGATAAGCCTTATTCTCAAATCTGAGATGAGCCTTGTTAAATCACTCTCTAGAAAAGTGTAATCATATTTCTTGAATTCTTCACCACTTAAAGTTCCCACGTAGTCAACAACAACTTTTCCCGACTCCGTCTTTACCTCATAGATCTTTGCAGAGGATATTTTCAAACCGCCAGAGTACTCACTGTGCCAATAGGCCCAATACTTCCAGTAAGTCCCTAAATCCATTATTGGTGGATGCTGGTCTATCATAAAGAATTGCCCACTAATTTTTATCGCAGTGGCTGCATGTCCCATCGGATCGTTTGAGAAGTCAATTTCAAATACGTATACTGGAGAATAATTAATTGCCAAGAGTAAACCTGCAGTCAAGACATAGCATAATCCACGCAAACCCCCGAGCCGCTCTGAATAGTCTCAGATGGCTTTTGTATCTTGGTCGATCCTAAACCGTGGTATTTTGCCCAAATCATATTGGATGTGTTGATCCTCCCACGCCAGAATATTCCACGCGCTTTCCTGCAGAGTCAAACCCTTTAGTTGAGATGCCAAAGGTTTCAAGGCTCGGAACTCATTCGGATCGTTGAGGTAACATTTCAATGCAGCCTCCAATGAATAATCCGCCTTGGAACATGCAGCTGTAGTGGATGCCACTTCTTCGGTGGAGTTCTCCACCGTGCCCCAAAACTCCAAAATCTTAGCCTCAATATCTTCGGGAATAGCTTGCTGCACTAGCCGTCCATTAGTATGGATGACCAATAATGCTAAGAATATCCACACTAACACAAAGAACTTTTTCCAAGGGAACCTCCATTTTTGCTTTTTCTTGGGCTTTCCTTGTGGAGATGTTGGGAGGAGGATTCTC
>DQUR01000080.1 GCA_015662175.1 Thermococcus paralvinellae
CTGGAATGAGGAAGGGCTCGGTAAAGGAGGCACTGGTAAAGATTAAGTATGATCCAAGGGAAAACGAGGCCGATTACTGGATAGTGATTGAGCACAGGGGGGCTTATGGTAATGTGAAAAAAATCCCGGTGGAGGTCATTGAACTTGGACATGGTTATTTCTTTATCGGTGAGACACAGATCCCCTATCACAGAATCCTCGCGATTATCAGGAAGGATGGGAGGGTAATATGGAAGAGAAGGGGGTTCAATTTTTGAATTAATCAACGGAGCTGGTGAAGGTATGATAGATGCCCACGCCCATTTCGAGTTCTACAAGCGAGATGCACCAGAAATCGTGGAGGAGTGCAGGGCCAAACTGAGGGCGGTTATTGACTCAATAACGGAATACAGAAAAGCCCATGTCTGGAAAAGCTGGGAGATGCTAGAGCCATACTTTGGATTCATATTCCCGACGCTTGGGTATCACCCAAATGAAGCAAGACGGGGAAACTGGGAGAAGGTTAGGAGGGTCGAGAACTTTATCTGGGAGCACAAGGATGAGATAGTGGCAGTTGGTGAGATAGGCCTGGATTACCATTACGCCGAAAATGAAAAGCAAAGGGAAAATCAGATGCAGATTTTCAGGCACTTCCTTGAACTGGCCCTTGAACTTGAGAAACCGGTTGTTATCCATGCCAGGGAATCCGAAGGGGAGGCATATGAAACTGTTCAGCGCTATGGTGTAAACGCTTACTTCCATTCTTTTGCCGGAAGCAGGGAACTGGCGAGGGAGATTGCAGGGAATGGACATTACATCGGGATAAGCACCGGCATCGTTTTTATTCCAGAGGTTAAGGCTGTGGCGGAAGTTCTCGATGCTGAGACAATCCTTGTGGAGACGGATTCACCTTACATGAGCCCATTTAAGGGGCAGCGAAATAAACCATGCTATGTAAGGGTTGCAGTTGAGGAGATATCAAGGCTTAAGGGCGTGCCCTTTGATGAAATAGAAAGGATAACCGAGGAGAATGCCATTAAATTTTTCAACCTAAAGATGTGGAAGACTCTATAAAGTTGATGAAATCCCAGAACTAAAAAAAAGAAAAATTAGGGGTTATCTTCTGTTGCCGAACTTGTTGCGGCGGATCGCTCTTTCTCTAGGTCTTCAATTTTATTTTTCATTTCCTCGACTTTATTTTTCATCTCTTCGACCTCTTTCTTTAGGGCATCTATTTCATGCAACTTCGTTAGCACCATCGATTCAACTTTCGAGACGTTCTCCTTCAGTATCTTAATCTCAGTTTTCAGGTCGTTAATATTATTCATCAACTCTTTTACAGCATCGAGAACTTCTTCAATTTTTACCATACTAACACCTCACACGAGTTTTTTAAATCTTTCATTTATCTCCTTAACATCTGCCACGCACTCCCGGATGGCCCCTATTGAATACCTAAGGTTTTCATAGATTCCCTCTAAGATCTTTTTCCTTTTTCTCCTTCTGAGGAGCAACAATATAAGCAGCAATATGATAGCTATAATTATCATCCATAATTTTTCTGCGGGTTTCATACCCGAGACTTCAAGTTCCTTCCTTGGAGAGATTGCGTAAATGGTACCGTTCGAAATCACCATAACTTGAAATATGTATTTGCCATCCTTCCATCCCTCTTTAGGTATGTAATTGTACTTTACTTCAGTTCTTCCAAGCATAAGCTTTGAAGTTTTGTAAATCTCAACAGTCTCATTGGTGTTACCAGTCACATATAGAACTACAGTCGTGTTCGGTAGTTCCCTATATAGGTTTTTAATAACTGCAATTACCTGTGCATAGCCTATTCTGCCCTTCTTATCTACCGCTGGCAATACGTTGAAGAACTCAAAGTAAATTGCCCTTATCCTCAATTCGACCCTTTTATGTTCATCTGGCTTAAGTGTAAAGCTTTTTCTTGCAACCTCTTCATTAAGCAGGTAAGCTACGGCCGTGTAGTTGCCTGGAGTCACCTTCTTTTCAAGCTTTCCGTAAGCTGATGCGATTTCATAGTCATCTTTAAAAAGCCTTATCCGTGCAACTTCTGCTATGTTCCCAACAGGATCGATAGCCACAACCTCAACGAAGGCCTTTTCACCCGTTATGATTACCTTTGCTTCCTGTGCAGCAGAGGCAATGACCTTAACTGGCAAATCCCCCTCTGTCTCATATACGATGGCAATTACTTTAACCGTGTAATTTCCTGGAATCGCATCCTCATCCGCCTTGAGCTTGATGTAGACCTTTTTGTACTCACCTGGATTCAGAAGATAGCCGGTGGAGGACAGGTTGACCTTTATAAACTCCGGAGCCTCGTACGTCACGTTGACGAACACGGGTTTATCCATCTTATTGAAAATCACTACATTCAATTCTTCTCCTTCTATGCTCTCTCCCTGAGTGAGAACATAGGTGTGTGCGTAGAATCCTCCCGAGATTGCAACCCTTGTAGCGTTGCAAGGTGCAGTTGTCATAATTAGTAGCATGAAAATTATGCCCAGTTCTTGCTTCATGAGATCACCTGCTGTCCTTCTATATTAGAATAAAAACACCAAAAATAGAAAATTAGAAAACATTCCATGACAGCTTTATGCGTTGGCTATCTGCACGTAGTATGTTCCATTGTAGGTTCCCGGTAATATTCCATAACCAAGTCTGAGTTTTAGCTCTATACGATAAGATTTCCCCTTCTCTGAAGTCGGCCCATCAAGTAAGTCTAGACCTGGGATCACTGTAAAAGTAGTACTAACGATACCTGGATCGCAACTACTATCATAACATTTGTGAAGAAGTACCATTTGTCCAGGACCCGGAGTCATACTGGTAGTATTTACGATGATAGTTCCCCATTGTGCATCAGTTTTTCCTTCGATTTTATACTTTCCGTTAGATATTGTATTTACATCTATTACCTGGCTCCTCTCAGTTCTAGGGAAAAGCTCACCGAACGAAATGGTTTCATCCAAAACTTCAATTTCACCATACCAGTTCATTCTGATTGTTCTGTTCAGATAACCTTCGGCACGATCAACATAAGACCTATTATCAAAGGAAACATTTTCATCCGTAACTATGACAAAGATCACCCACTTCTCTGATTCATTTGCAACCTTACCAGGTTTAAAGTGCAACCACCATGTTCCGACGGATATGTTACTTGATTGTATTTCAGGACCTCTGCTTTTGTTAGAATTAATACCCCACGTGCTATTAGTTGGTGCAAGTAGTGACCATCCTTCGCCTTTGGTCCATTCGTATATCACCAAATAGGAAGAATTTGCATCCCCTTCAGTTATCCTAGTAGGTGATTTTTGTAGCGTGCCATAATCATATATTGTTACAAAAATTTTTTTAATATCCTCAGCACCATTAGGGTCCGAAGCGACAATCTTCAAAGCATACTCCTCTTGCGGGTTCATTTCATTCACTGTGTTACTTTCATTCTCGTCATATAGTTCAATCTCATGTATATCTTTGTCCGTAGGATGGGCATTCATAACGGTGAAGCTGCAGTCTACTTTATCTGTCCTAGGATCAGATCCCCCAGAGCCCGCCTGTGCGGGTAGCAAGAATGCCACTAACAACACTGCTACCATTATCGTTACCTTTATATAGTTCTTTTTCTCCACCATATCCAACCCCCCTCCTATTATGCACTACTTCATGAAAAATTTCAATTTGGTTTTATATATTTTACGGTCTTCTTAATCCCATCAACCCTCTTTAACAGGCTCGACTTCTAGTTTGGAATTATTAAAAGGGCGATACTACACCTTATTCAATTAACTTGTGGGTGTGAAATCCCCTATCCACATTAAGCCCTTTCTCTCAAGATCAGGGTATTGTAGTCAGGGTATTGTAGCCGAACAAAAATATCAGGGTGATTTAAAGTTTTCCACCCTTTTCTGAGCTCGTAATCGCTAACGCTTATTATTCCATTCCCCACTAAAGCATCTCATTCCGCTGATATATTTCAATAAAACTCCCTAAACAGCTCAACCTCCTGCACATAAGAGCGTTTCAGCTTTAAAGCGGTTTTAGCCCTTTCAAGCTCTTTGCCAAGGTAGAATGCATATCTTGGCGAGATTTGGAAATGCTCCAAGATTGTATCAATTATTGCATTTGGCTCTTCTCCGACTATCGTCAAAATTTGCTCCGTTCCCCTGTGGGCAATCACCCAGATTTTGTTTTCTCTGATGAAAATTCTAAAG
>DQUR01000078.1 GCA_015662175.1 Thermococcus paralvinellae
AACCTATCCCATGCAACCATTAGAGCCTCATAATTTATGTCAACCCCGATCCCGTGTCTTCCTAGTAGTTTGCACTCTATCAAAGTTGTTCCACTTCCGAGAAATGCATCTAGTACAAGATCTCCCGGCTTTGTATATTGGAGTATCAGGTTTCGCGGAACCTGGGGCGCCCAATTTCCCCTGTATTTTGCATTTGCATAGTGAGTTGCCCATTTCCCCCGCTCTGGAAAGCTCCATACGGTCGTTGTTTCAAGCTTGAAGTTCTGAGGCTGAAATGTTTTGATTGGGATAGGTTTTCCAATCTCTATTCTTTGATTCCCTATAATGACGTGATCGTACTTTTTTGTGAATTCCAGATATTCTTCAAATGGAACTTCTCTCATATTTGTTCCCCCGTTCCTGTAGTTTGTTTTTGTTTAAAGTTCCTTATAACTTTCATCCAAAATCCCAAATTCTAGCGATACAGTATGAATGGAAAAATTTGTAGCTAACTCCACTTCACATAAAAACTGAATCAGAAAAATCCTAAAGTGGTGCGGTGGCCGGGATTTGAACCCGGGTCGCCGGCTTGGGAGGCCGGCGTCCTAGACCAGGCTAGACTACCACCGCCCAACAATAGATAAATGAGGAAGTATTTAAAAGCTTTACTTTAGCTTCTCTAAAATAATTGCGGGACAGACCTTTACAACACCATCGATCTTGCCTATCTTGTTTGATATTATATCAGCTAAATCTTCCCCGTCTCTAGCCCATATCTCGACCATTATCATGTGATCTCCACTGGTTAAGTAAAGCTCTTTGATGAAGTCAAATTCTTTAAGCTTGTTTGCTACCTCAAATATCTTTTCAGGTAATGTATCTATTCCGGTTATGCTGACCAAGCCATATCCCAGCTTAGCCGGATCAACCTTGACTGTGTAACCCTTAATGATTCCAGCCTCCTCCAAAGCCTTGACCCTTTTTCTCACGGCGGTCTCACTGATTCCAAGGACCTTGGCTATTTCAGTAAAGGGAGTCCTTGCGTCTTTGGTGAGCATTTCGATTATAATTTTATCCCTTTCGTCTATCAACTTCCTCACCTCACAATTAATTTGGCAAATCTAATATATTAACTTTTTGAACTTTTTGGTTTCAAAATCAAACACTTAATTTTAATTTTGTCACTACCTCCATGTGGGGGGTATGGGGAAACATGTCAAGCCCAACTATCTCTTCGATTTTGTAAATATTTTTAAGCTCTTCTAAGTTCCTGGCGAGTGTTTTGGGATTGCACGAAACGTAGACAATTGTTTCTGATCTCTCCCTGAGTATTTTCCTTATGAGCTTTGGATGTAACCCAGCCCTCGGAGGATCAACTATGAGGGTGTCGTATTCCTTAAGGTTCTCGACGTTTTTGTCTTCTCCAACGTGGAACTCAGCATTGACATTGTTTATTTTGGCATTCTTCTTTGCCATTTCAACTGCAAATGGATTGATTTCAATCCCTTCCACTTTAAAACCCCTCTTTGCCAGATAAATCCCAAACGTTCCAACGCCAGAATACAGATCAAGCACCTTTTCGCCTTCTGCAAGCTCAGCTATTTTTTTTACAAGAGTTACGGCCTGATAGGAATTCGTCTGGAAAAAGCTGTTTGGATGGATGAGATAAACAACATCATCAAGCTTCTCCCTTATGAACTCATGGCCCCAGAATTTCCTTGGTTCGCCATAGGAAACATCGCTTTTTGAGTTATTAATGCTCCAGTGTATTGAATCTGCGAAGTCAAAATACTCTGACACTTCTTCTGGGAGGGTTCCATCATTTGTGACGAGATTCACCATAAATTCGCCCGTGAATTTGCCCTCCCTCATAACGATGTATCTCATGAACCCTTCACTTTTCTCCAAATCCCAGGCGGGTAACTTAAACTCCCTTAAGAACTCCCTCAATGCCTTTAGTGCTCTTTCACTTTTATTTCCAAAGACTTCGCATTTTTCTATGTCAACAACGTCCCACCAAGAGCCTCTTCTCCTGAACCCTATTCCCCTTGTAGAGATAACAACGTCAATCCTGTTTCTGTGTCCGTAAATCCTTGGAGAGGGCAGCACTTCAACATGAAATCCAAGAATTTTCTCCAGCTTTTCTTCCTTGAACCTTATTTGCTCCTCATATGGTAAGTGCTGCAACACACAGCCCCCACACTTTCCAAAATATTTGCATCTTGGTTCAACCCTTAGGGATGAAAATTCGATTATATCATAA
>DQUR01000066.1 GCA_015662175.1 Thermococcus paralvinellae
CATTTTCAATTATGTAACCGAGCTCAACCGTTAAGGAGAAATCCCCGCTTACTGGGTTTGCAGTGTGCTCTCCAAAGACACGTTTTATAATAACGGCCTTCTCCAAATCCTTCAAATTTTCCCCCCTTCCATCAACAATCACATTGCTGCTCCCAATGTGCGGGATAGTTCTAAAATCCCTCGCAGCATTTCCCGTGCTCTCTGTGTTCATAAGCCTGGCATAGGTTTCATCAAAGAGAAAGCTCTTTAAAATGCCGTTTTCAATCAGCACGGTCCTTTGAGACGGATTTCCCTCACCATCAAAGGAATAGCTGCCAAGCTTCCCTTCGAGGGTTGCATCGTCTATAAGGGTAAGGCATTCACTTGCAACTGCTTCCCCCACTTTTGAAAATCTCGAGCGCCTGTGATAGACGCTATTTCCATAGAGGTTGACCATCAATATCTCAACAAGGGAAGCTACCGCATGGGGCTCTAAGATAAGCTCTCCTTCATACCCATCAATCCTTTTGGCGTTATAACTCAGCTCCACCTCCTCCAGGGCCTTTTCAACTCCTAATTGAATCTCCCGTTCAAAGTCGGGCATCAATCTAAATCCCCTGTAATAGCTTCCAATTCCATTTTTCTCCGCCCTTTTGACGATATGAATGCTTATGTTCAATCCAGTGGTTTTTTCACTTTTTTCTATTCCGTTAGAATTCGCTATTCCGTCCGTGGACACTCCAAAGGCCAAGCCCCCAGAAAAAGTATATTCTCTCCCTAACCTTTCTCTAAGTTCTTTTTCTTTTTCAACTAGGAATAAAGCGGTTGCATAAGCGTCATCAAAGCTTAGCCCCTCAATTTTCTTATCATAAAGGGCTTTGACTTTCCTTTTTTCCTGATTATCGGGAAGACCATAAAAGGGAACCTCGCTAACCCTCGCAAGCTTTATTGTCCTATTTACGAATTTTTCTAAGGTCGCTCTATCATGGTTTAATCCGGTAATGTATGAAAACCCGATCTTCCCTTTGTATCCAACTCTCAGGCCAACACCTGAGTGATATTTACGCTGGGCTCTCACCAGCTCACATCTCTCAATTTTAAATGAGCTCCCTCTACCTATCTCCCAGTAAATCTCCCACTCAACGTCTCTGTGATTGAGGATTCTAATTAACTCCTCCATCACAGCAACCCACCCACCAAGGCCTTCGTCAATATATGAGGACTACCTCCATCGACAGGCACCCATTGACCCTTTCCACAGTAGCCAGGGAATTCAACTTTCAAGTCCCTGCCAATAGCCCTGATATTTTTGAGAACATCAAGGATTTTTCCGGATAATGCAATGTCCCTTATATGTGCTTTAATTTCACCATTTTCAATCAAATAACCTTCTTTTGCTCCGAACATAAAGGTTCCATTAGCTATGTCCACTTCACCACCTTTGTCTCCGACTAAATACAAACCACTCTTCACCTCACCAAGCATTTCCTCAAAGCTCCAATCACGAGGCTCAATGTATGTGTTGCTCATTCTAACCAAAGGCTCATAGTTGTAGCTTTGGGCTCTGCTGTGTCCATTTGGTTCCATGTTAAGATAAGCCGCTGTTTCCCTATCCAGGAGGTACTCGTTAAGGAGGCCATCTTTGATTATTTCAACCTTCCTTGCTTTTATACCCTCATCATCATAAATGTATGAGCCGAATTTTCCTTCTAAAGTTGGGTCATCAACAACCGTAAGCTCTTCAACAGCTATTTTCTCTCCAAGCTTACCCTCTAAAATGCTTTCTCCATTCTTTACTGCATCACCTTCGCTCGCATGTCCTAAAGCTTCGTGAATAAATACGCCCGCAAGCTCTGGATCCATTATCACATCAAACTCTCCAGAGGGTGGGAGCCGGGCATTTAGTAAAGACTTCGCTTTTTCTTTTACAAATGCCGTCCAATGGTTTAAATCAACATTCTCAATTATCTCCCACCCACCCGTTCCGCCGAAGATTTTCCAATAGTTCTGCATGTCGTTCCCTTCTTTAGCTGTTGCAGAGAATCCGAGCCTTATTCTTGGAATTACAGTTTCAATTTCGCTCCCTAAAGAGTTAAAGTAGAACTGCCATCTCAAACCATCACCATAGGTTACCTTTCTATTTACAACCCTGTTATCCGTTAATAGTTTGTCCACAGTTTTCACAAGCTCAAGTTTCTCCTCCAAATCCATATCCATGAAGGGTTTGTTTGCTTTAATCTCAACCCGGTCTTTTGTTGGGTCGTCGAGGTAAACCTCTGAATTCCCTTTCATCAACTTTGCTATTTTCATTGCAGTT
This sequence comes from Thermococcus paralvinellae, assembly GCA_015662175.1. GTDB lineage: Archaea > Methanobacteriota_B > Thermococci > Thermococcales > Thermococcaceae > Thermococcus_B > Thermococcus_B paralvinellae_A. Next base: position 2,297 of record DQUR01000066.1, read on the forward strand.
TTCATTGCTTTCTCTGCCCTCCTCATGTCGTTGGCTGAGGAGAATCCCCACGCACCACAAAATGCCCTCACACCAATTCCAATTTCAATATTTGAGGAGAGCTCTTCAAGATGAGAATTTTGCATCTCTAAATGGGTGGCATTTATCTTAACTACCCTCGCTTCATAGTATTTAATTCCATACTTCCTCGCGAGTTCATCTGCTTTTCTCATCAATCTCTCGATTTCCATGAGTCTCACCTCACAAAAAAGACAGTTATCATAAACCCAAACCAATTTATATTTCTTTTTATACAAAAGTAGGCATCGTGGGTTTTTGGGAGAGAATGCTGATTAAGGGCTTCTTTGGATTCATCGGGTCATTAACCTTCAGCCCCGATCATAGCTATCCCCGCATGGAATGCCTTAACAAACAACCTACTAACGGTTATGGCACTTGGTTATGGCACTCCACCAGCCCGTTTCGGGGACTTTAATTTACTTCCAATTTCATGAAGGTGGATGAAGTGCCAGCAGGATTTACAAGCTTGAACTCCAACCTTTGAATGATTTTACTCCAAGTCGAGCGAGATAATTTTCGGTTGAACTTCTTTGAGCCATTGAACATCTTGAGCTTGTTCAAGCCCTCGAAAACAAAAACAGCATTGGGAAATACTCTAGACAGCTGAACCGCAAGCTTATTGAGAAGACCCTCTCCTTGCGTAATACTTCTCAAGTAGCTTACTTGTCCTCCTTGGAGCTTTCCTTTGGAGGCTTTTTAGCATCTCAATGATGATTTTGCAATCCTGTAGAGTTCACCCGTCTCCAGATGATAAACGTCAAGGCTCATAAGGTTACAATCAATCCCTATAACCCTTCCAGGGCTTCCTTGGAGAAAGTGATAGAATTCTTTTAAATTTCTCTAAATTAGTAGCAGTAGCGATGAGAACAACCCATCCGTAACCTTCGGCCTTATTACAGCTACTGGGCTATTAAATCCATATTGGCACATTGATTTATGAACCACAAGAGCTATTAAATTAAAAACCTTTCTGAATTTTGGAGGTGAAAAAATGAAAAAGCTATTTCCAATTTTGACATTAATGCTCCTGCTTTCCCCTTTGATCCTTGCCCAGTGTCCCACACAGGGACACACAGTTATTTTAAAGGCCCCAGCAGTTTCAAAAACTGCCAGC
>DQUR01000079.1 GCA_015662175.1 Thermococcus paralvinellae
AAAAGATTCTTGTAATTGGTGTCCTAATTGGAGAAATTCCATGTTTTTTGACAGCATTTGTTCACAGCTATTGGCAGCTTTTGTTTATGCGCCTTTTTACTGGCATTGGAGTGGGTTCAATAATCCCAATAGGCTACTCTCTGATAGCAGATATGTTTGAAGAGGAACACAGAGGAAAAGGGTATGCATACATTCAAACTGCATTTGGATTTGGAACACTCTTTGGAATGATAATCGCCGGGTTAATAGCGAGCTGGAGACCGCCGTTTATAATAGCCTCAGTTCCAAACTTTATCCTTGCACCCCTCTTCTATCTGGTAGCAGAAGAACCTAAGAGGGGTGAAGGGGAAAAAGTTCTGAGAGAGGTACTTGAAAAAGGCTACGAGTACACTTACAAACTCAGCTGGGATGCTGTTAAAAAATCGTTCCAAACAAAGACAAATCTCTTGATATTCCTCCAAGGATTAAGTGGAACTGTTCCATGGGGAGTTTTAATGTACTGGTTAGTTTCATTCCTCATTGTTACAAGAGGAATGGCAAAGGATACAGCAACATTTGTCCTCCTAATCTTGGGAATTGCAACAGTTATGGGAACCCTTGTTGGAGGTTTTGTGGGAGATTACTTTGAAAGAAAGATGAGGGGAGGGAGAGCGGTGATAACTGGCTTAGCAATATTCTTAGGCATGCTCGCCGCTATAGGAGTAATTCTCTATCCATTTCCAAGTCAGCCCAGCATCAAGGGCTGGGTTGCCCTTACAATTTATTCGCTCCTCCTCCTTCAGCTGGTAAGCTTTGCAGGGCCAAACGTTACGGCGATAATCTCTCAGGTTAACCTTCCTGAAGATAGAGGGACTGTGTTTGGAGTTTTCAATATAATAGACAATGTCGGAAAGGCTTTAGGTCCCCTCTTTGGGGGATTTTTAATTGAAACACTCCGAAATGCTGGCTATCTAAACGCCCTGGCTTATGAGTATGCTCTTGTAATTGGCTCGCTCTTTTGGATTCCATGTGCCTTGGTTTGGCTTTGGATTAGGAGACAATACCCAGAGGATAGGGATAGAATTCAGGAGATTTTAAAGAAAAGAGCTGAAGAAATCCTGAAGAAGGGATATGCATGATGTCGTTTGAAATGGTCAATGAAATGTTGGGAAGCTTAGACCAAAAGGAAGCGATTAGATTCCTGCTTCAAAAGTTGCTTGGGATTAATTTGGAAAATCCATTGAGAATGTCAGAAAGATTCTATGCATCCAGCCACATCCAGATGACTGTGAACTTGCAATTGGAGGAATTTTAGCTAAGCTCTTTTTGGAAGGCAAGGAAATTGTGTATCTAACGCTGACGGATGGAGCCATGGGAACTAGAGATTTGAGTAGCTCTCCCAAAGAGCTTGCTAAAACTAGAAAGAGAGAGCAGGAAAAAGCTGCAAAAGTTATCGGGGTTAAGAAGCTAATATGGTTTGATTACAGGGACACAGAGCTTCCCTATTCACCCGAAGTAAGAAACAGAATAATAGGCATAATCCGTGATGAAAAGCCTGACATTGTTCTAGCTCCGGATCCCTGGCTTCTGTATGAGGCCCATCCAGATCATAGGAATGCCGGTCTCCTGGCTTTGGAAGCTGTCTTTTTTGCTCCATTTCCCCACATAAACCCTGAAAAGGGCTTAACCCCTCATGAGGTTCCGCTGGTTGGTTTATATTACACTGCAAAGCCTAATTATATCGAGGATGTGACGGATGTTTTTAACATAAAACTCAAAGCTCTAAAAGGAGCATAGAAGTCAGTTTGGAAACAATTGGCACCAATGGGAGCTTTATATTAGAACTGTCGGGATGTTTTATGGTAAGAAAATTGGGGTGATGTATGGGGAGGGAATTAAGGTCCTTCCAAAGCTACTGTTGCATGTTACTCCCTTTGCAGAGGTGATTTAGATGAGAATAGCTTTCATTGGTGCGGGGAGTATATTCATGCCCTTAGCTCTCTATACGATAGCAAATAGTGAAATTTTAAGCAGGGCGGAGATTTACCTCGTTGATATTGATAAAGAGCGATTGAACTTTATTGAAGCCGTGGGAAGGAAAATCGGCAGAGTCTTTAAAAAAGAGCTGAAAATCCAAACTTTTCAGGACATTAAAGAGCTTGAAAAGTTTGGTGTTGATTATGCAGTTATATCAGTTGAGAAAGAGCGCTATAGAAGATGGAGACTTGATTTTGAGCTTCCATACAAATATGGCATAAAGCAGGTTTTAGGAGAAAATGGTGGCATTGGAGGGTTAAGCCATACACTGAGGGTTGTCCCTTTAGTATTAGACATTGCGAAAGTGCTGGGGGATATAAACATTGACGCCCATGTTTTCATCTATTCAAATCCAGAGCCAAGGGTGGCATATGCAGCCTTAAATTACACCAAGCTTAAGCACGTCTACGGCTTGTGTACTGGTTATCTTGAGAGGAAAGAAAGTTTAGCGGAGTTTTTAAAAGTTAATGAAGATGGAATAACCCTCACTGCTGGTGGACTCAACCATTTTACTTGGATTAAAGAGCTGAAAATTAACGGAAATGATGGGTATCTTTTACTTGATGAGCAGCTAAAGAGGAAGGAGTTTGAACCCCTTTCCACCCTACTTTACGAAACTTTTGGTCTATTCCCCTCACCAAGCGACAATCACGTAGGAGAATACATTTCCTATGCTTGGGATTTGGTGCCCGATGAAAAGAAGGGCTTAAAATGGATTAAGCGGACGGAGAAGGAGGGTGAAGAAATCAGAAAACTCCTTAAATTATTTCTCAAAGGGATAGTGCCCAAGTTTGCATTTAGGAAGTTTGTAAAATTCCCAGATGTTGCCATGAACATCGTCGAGGGGCTTGAGGGGAAAGAGAAACTCCAAGAGGCTATTAATGTGCCGAATAAAGGTTACATTGATTTACCAGGGGGATAATGGTAGAGGTTCCAGCTGAAGTCTCATCAAAGGGTATCAAACCTCTGAAGGTTGAGCTTCCAAGGGAAGTTATACCGATGCTAAGAACTCAAGCAGAGATTCAAAAACTCTCAGCTGAAGCCGCATCAGAGGGGAGCATAGAGAAAGTAGCTAAAGCTGTTCTTCTTGATCCTGTTGTAAATGATGCAGGGAGTGGCTTAAAGGCCATGGCCGAGCTCATCCAAGCTAACTTGGACATGCTTCCCCGGTTTAGCAAAGGGGATGTGGAAGAACTATACTCGCTCATCAGGCGATAATCATTTAAATCATTTAAGTTTTGGAAAATCTGGAAATGAGGTTCCCGATATGAGTGTCATTAGCTGTAGGTTTTGTAACCATTTGTAACCATTGTTTGGTAAAAAGTCTCACCTCTTCCGTTTTAACCCCCTCATTCAGGGTCTGTAACTACAAACGTAACTACAAGCCTGACTTCACCTCAGGAGTTGATAAATGCTGTTCAATTTTTGCTCTACTAATATGGTGTTCACCTCGACCCGTATCTCTCTATCAGTCCCTCACTTATTTCTTTTCTCTTAGCGATTTCACCATAAATGTAGGCGCTTCTCCTTGGTTTTCTCTCGAGGGTCTCATAGTCGATCTCAACTAGTCCAAACCTTGGCCTGAAGCCTTCGGCCCACTCATAATTGTCCATGAATGACCAGTAGAAGTAGCCGTTGACGTTAAAGCCCTCTTCAATAGCTTTGTGGATGTACTGCAGATGCTGGACTATGAACTCAATCCTCCATTCATCGTCGAGCGTCGCTATGCCGTTTTCTGTTATGTAGATTGGCCTCTCATACCTTGAAAAGCCTTTTATTCCCTCATAGATTCCCCTTGGATAGACGCTCCATCCCATATCGGTCTTTCTGCTCACGTTTGCATCTTCAACTATGAATGGATTCAGCGGATTCCAGCTTTTCTTAACCTTCTGAATGTTGTAATAGTTTACTCCTATGAAGTCAAGGTTGCTTTCCTGTACTTTATGTTCCCTTATGAAGCCTTCATAGCTCCCTTGGAAAATTCCATTCATGAGCGCCCAGTTGAAGAGGTAATCAACCCTGCTCCTCGCTTCCATGTCCCTCTTTGAGTCTGAGGCCGGTATGAAGTGCTGATAGTTCTTAACAATACCAACCTCAAATTTTCCACGAAGAATTTCGTAGGCAATGGCATGAGCGTTTATTATGTTGGCGGCAACCCTTTCTGCTGTTAAAAAATTCCTCTTAAATGGAGGCCACATTCCTACAAGATAACCACTCACAACGTATACCATTGGCTCATTGAATGTAGCCACAAGCTTAACGCCTTCCAGCTCAGCTATGACCTCGATGTATTTCTCCCAGTACTTCAGGTTTTCCTCTTTCTCAAAGCCTCCCTTTAGGGCAAACCAAGTTGGCAGTGTAAAGTGATGAATGGTGAGCACGGGAATTATTCCCCTCTCATTGAGCAGGTTTATGATTTCCTGATACCTCATGAGGGCAGAATCGTTCAGCTTTCCTTCTTCCGGAAAAATTCTCGCCCACTCCACCGAGAACCTGTAGGCGGGATAGCCGAGTGATGCCATCAGTTCTATATCCTCTCTATACAGCTCCCAGTGATTGCAAGCTTTTCCAGCTTTGGGAAGCTTCCCCTTCTCAGCCCAGTACCACCAGTCGCTCCACGTGTTGTTCCCTTCTATCTGATAGGAAGATGTAGCTGTCCCGAAAAGAAATGAATCCGGGAATTTCATACAATCACCAAAGATTTTTAGGATCAAGAGAGAGATTAATTTTGTGGTCGACATGATGGAGCTTCGCTACAACCCTTTAACAGGTCAGTGGATTATGGTCTCTGCTGTAAGAAAAAAGAGACCTTGGCGCCCAAGGGATTTTTGCCCCTTCTGTCCGGGAAGTGGAGAAACG
>DQUR01000241.1 GCA_015662175.1 Thermococcus paralvinellae
CAATCTTGGCCATAATAACCTACATCCTGATGGTTATCACGATTCTGATAGTGAGGTAGATAAGAACCCCCAATGGCTTAGAGTATCCCTTCTCCAAAGAAGCTGTTCCTTACGTAGATAATGGCATTTTCTTCATCTATAAAACCCTGTTATTCCCAGTGAGTTTCCATTGAGCTTTACCACTTTTGGTTTGAAGAGTTCATTGTTTCACTCAAAGACAGCGTGAACTTTAACTTCAAAGGAAACTGGAACACAAATAACCGAGGGCCTTAACTTCGTTTTTGAGCTTCTAACTTTCCTCAGCAATCCCTTATGTCTCCCGCTTCCATGCTCAACATCGATAAGCTCCCCCTCATGGAGCTTTAGTTGGAGGTCTTCCTCGATGGAAATATAAATTTCACCAATCCCTATCCTCATAAAATCACCAATCCCGAAGAGGTAATTAACTTTTCCTGAGCATTTCAACTTCGTCAATAAGTTCCCGGAAGTATTGGTAGAATTCACTTTTCTTTAAATACCCAAGAGCGGACCAAAATTCTTCCAGATTACTAAAGCCGGCCTTCTCATATTCATACGCCTGAAGGATCATCTCGAGTTTGTCCGCGAACCTAACCAATCTCCCCTCCAGGCTACTTTCTTCTTCGTATTCTTCAAAGAGCTTGAAGTATTCCAAGCTTTTGTTTCCAACCTCAAGTAAAAGCTCCATAACAGCTTTCTTCTCGGCCTTTTTTTTGTCTATATATCTTTGAGCCTCCAAGGGTAGATCAGTTATCTTCGATTCCCCCAGATCATGAAGAAGAGCAATCTTTAAAGCTTTTTCGACATCAATCTCAACGCTCCTCTTCTTAAGTTCATCAGCAAGCAAAAGGGTTATGAATGCAACCCTAAAGCTGTGGTCTGCAACGCTCTCTGGATTCGGGACTCCCCTAAGCAACCAGCCCATCCTTGGCAACCTTTTAAGATTCCCCACCTCAAGAAAAAGCCTAATCATAGCTACTCCTCCGAGATGTACAGTGCCTTTTCAGTCTCTATGGCTTTCGCTATTATGCCGTCACCAACGAATCTACCATAAACCCTAACCCGATCCCCTCTCCCAATATGCGGTGTTCCTGAAAACTCGATTTTCAATCCATCTATCCGAAATATTGTCCTGTAGCTTGGGAGCTCCATGGGAAGGAACTCTATCGTGGGTTTGTCCTCTATAACTCCTTCAAGGACAACATTTTTGCCGCGAAATTTGTTATCCTTTAAATCATCAAGGAGAACAATGTAATAGTAATGATGGCCAAACTTTACCCTTTTTGGCATCCCGATCACCTTCACACTTATATTCCCTTCGGATGGTATGATTATTGGTGGAAGAGATGATAAAGATTGCGATTATAGGGGCGGAAAATGTTGGCAAATCCACGCTCATGAATGTGCTCCTTGGAAAGAAGGTCTCTGAGACTGCTGAGATTCCGGGAACCACAAAGGGCATAATACGGAGGACATTTGGAAAGGTCAAGATTCCGAAAAGCATGAAGAATCCATTCGGAGGAGCTGATGAATTCGTTTTAATTGATACGGCGGGCCTTTTTGATCCACGGTATGAGTTTAGGGGTAAAGTCCTGAGCGAAGAAAAGTTCAAAGAGATTTTAAGGGAGATAACGTCGGCTGATATAATTATCCACATGATTGATGCCCAGTTTGGTCTGCACAGGGGGATGGAAAAACTCCACCACCTGCTTAAATTTAGATATGAGAAGCCTATAATTGTTGTTATTAACAAGATAGACTTAATCCCCAGGGAGAAAGTTGAAAAACTAAGACAGATCGTGAAAAAGCGCTTGGAACAGGAGCCAATACTCCTGTCCTTAGTCACGTATGAGGGATTCAACGATCTGCTAAAGGCACTCGTGTATTATGCACAGTATGCAAAGAAAAGCTAAGTCCCCTTAAACTTTAAAAATTTGGCCAAAATCCTCAGCGAAATAATTTCATCTGGCAGAGCATATTCCTCCGCAAGCCCTTCAGCCAACTCCCTGGGGATACCGCTCTTAACCAATGCTTTCTTAAACCTTCGTCTGCTTCTCCGTATTGTTCGTTTAATCCCAGCCAGATTCCACAAAAACTTTGGGATCAAAAACAGGAGTCGAAAAAAGGAAAGGACCATCACAGCTCCTCCTCAAAGTCTTCACTCACCTTCCTCTTCCCAAGCTTTTTTAACTCTTCGAAGTCCTTCATTTTACCTATTTTTTCTTTCATAAATGCATCGATTAATGTCTTCACTATGTTCATGCTCTCCATATACTCCTTTGTAAGCTCAAAGGCCTTATCTGGATCCATTCCTGCCGCAACAAGCTCTTTGTAAAAGTTGGCAACATTTTTACCAAATTTTTCAGCTTTATCTGGGTCGTATGCCTCGTTTATGAGTTCTTTGATTGGGCCGAATATTGAGTCCATTATCCTTGGCAGGCTTTCTGAAAGAACATCCATGACCTCCTTGAGTTCTTGGACGTCATCCTCATCCTTTCCATATGTCTTGAGCATGCTTTTGAGTATCTCAATTTTCTTTTCTATAGCCTCTAAGTCATCTTCGCTCTTTGCCTCTTTGAGCTGTTGTGTAAGCTCTCTTATTGTCTCTTCGATCAGTTTTTTTGTCCCACTCTCGCTATCCGCGGCCTTTTCCATAACCTCCAACATTTTCTTTTTCATTTCTTCAAACTTCCTTTCATCAAACTCCATCTCAATCACCTCGATAATTACTATTTCCGCTCAAACCTAATTGGGATTCCGATTAAATCAAACCACTTATTGATCACTTCTTTTCTCAGCGTGTAGCACTTTCCTTTAGCACCACCAACTTCCTTGATGACATTGAGCTCCAAAAGAAGCTCAACTTTTTCCCTAACGGTATTTCTTGATCCTTTCCCACGTCTCGCTTTAAGCTCTCTTGCTATCTGACTTATGTTTGCTTTTTTGAGGTCAAATACTATCTTAACTATCTCCCTCGCAATTGGATCATGCTTGATTTCTGGAATTACAACATCAATGCTGAGCTCTCCATATTGAGCGTAAATGTTTATGAGTCTAAGATAGTTCTGGGCCAGTTGAGATACAAGTTCAAAGCTCTTCATTAACTCGTTCATAGCTTTCCTTAATGTCCTAAGTTCCTCTGCAAGCTTCTTGACATCCCTGTCTTCTGACATCGTTGCTCCCAATAACCAATTGGTTGCTCATTTCATATAGGTGTTTTGATTAAAAATGATCAAAGCTCAAAGGATCTCTATGTCTCCTTGAACGACCCAATATCTAAAGCTCTTGAGCTCAAAGTTAGGAAGAAGAGATTTTGTTATCCTGAGCTTTCCCCCAATTCTATTTCCACTTCATATGAGAGTACCCGATCAGCTATGCTTGAAAGTCATGCAAAAAACCTTGGGGACACTATTCGGGAGGTATATTTGCGTTGGATAGGAATGGTGTTACTGTACATTTCGGACATAGACACATAAGTTTCAAGGTCAAACTCATCAGAACGTCTCTTCATATTGCAGTCCATACTGGGACCCAAAGACATCGAGGATTATTGGGTTGTCCTCCTTCACCATTTACTCTGCACTCATCCCGACAGTAAAGAATTGATTGAATATTCGTGATAACAGATGCCTATAATTAATCAATATCCCCAAATTCCCTTGAAAAGTTCTTAGTCCCAAAATCCATTCAATAGATCCCTGTAAATCACTTTCACTAAGATATGAACACCAGCCCACCTTTAATTATCCCGCCACCAAGGGCTAGATCCAGCTCAGGAATTCCAGTTGAGATTACTTCCATGTATTTCACCTAGAGTATAATATCATCATCCAGTCAATTCTATTATGTATCCCTTTCTCTTGGAGCTGTGCCATCTATTAACAACTTAATATCGTCTCATCTTGATGCAACATTGATAAGATAATTTTTCACGTCTTTTAGTATCTCCCTATTCAGGGTGTTTCTATTCTGGAGATAATACCTAAGAATTGCTATGTTCTCAAACGCATTCAATAGATTCTCGTCCCTTGAATTCAAAGCAAGCTGGCGAAGTATAAGATACATTTCTTCCACAGTGTCAATCAAAAGTATTCTATCGGTAAAAAGATCATCGTTTTCAAGGAGTCTATCCACGAGTTTCAACACGAACTCAATTTTTTCCTTTTTCTCGGCTCCTGTGAGTTTGTTAAGGATTGACATTGTTCATCCCTCGGGAAGTCTTTCTAAGCTCCTGATCAACAACTTTTACAAGGATTTCAGAGATTAGAAGGGATGAAAGATGAGAATCTTCTACATGCATTACCAGATCAATAGCATCCCCAATCTGATTGTTTTTGAGCAGATAATGTGCAATATCTCCGAGTGCCAGGGATTTAAGCCTCCTGTCCCTTAAACCGCTTGCTATGCGTGCAGCATCCATCATCTTCCCCAGCTTGAGATAGTACTGGACGGCCTTCACGAGAACATGTTCCGATTCGATATTCTCAGAAATGTACTTGGCGATATCGATGTATTCCTCCCTTGGATTATCAATCAGATAGTTCATGATAACTTTACTTGCATTTTCTGCATCTTTTGGACTCAATGCCTGAAGGTATGGGAGGACAATTTCAGGACGTCTCTGGATCAATATTTCCATGATCTCCACAAGTTTTTGCTCTCTATTCTTTATAACTTTAAGAGCCGCTATTGAGTGATTAATGTCCCCATTTACGGCAAATATTACAGCCAAATCTTCCTTTATATCAATGTTAAACTGCCCAGAAACTTCAATCGCCGCATTGAGCAGTCTATCCGCGTATTTTTTGTCGAGATTCCTGTGTTTGAGATAAAAGAGAACCTCTTTAACAGTTTGCTTAAGCCAGTATTTGTTTTTCAGTTCTCCAATCATCAAAATCGCTTTGTCATATTCACCAATTTTAAGATAGGCTTTTATAACCTCCGCTATTGCATACGACTTATACGGCTCCTTTGTTATGTGTTCAAGGATTAAATCAATCTTCTTCATTCTGTAAAGTACCTGTATTTTCTTCCCAACCAAGTTTTCCAGATGTTTCTTTAAGATCTCAACAAGAAGCTCGTTCTTTAGCTTTTCGTTAGAGACATAATTTGCATAGTAAAATGCCTCATCCACCTCATTAAGCTGAAGCATGTATGAAATAATCTCCTTAAACAGCTCATCCCGGACATTTTTAGGAAACTTTGTAGCATCCTTGGCAACCTGTCTAAATACTTTCTTAGAGGACTTCACATTTGCCTTTCCAAGATAAAATGCAATTGCCAAAAATGCTCTTAAAATCTCAACAGGGTTGTCTATCTCACCCACCGCGTCAAATGCCTTTTTGAATGATTTTTCATATAGAGGATTTTTAGCTTGGGCTAAATTTTGTCCCGATTCTTGCATAGGTGACTGCCTTCAGATAAGGATTACGGATAATGTCACCGGTTGCAATAGCTTCCTCAATGAGCATGAACACCACCTGATTTAATTTGCACTTGTTTGAACGTTAATCCTTATTAATTTTCGGTTGCAAAATCCTTGTTAAACAATAAATCTTTTTAAATGGTAGCCTCCAGCTTCAATCCATGTATGCAGTAATCTTAGGGAAAAATCCCAAGCTTAGTGAGGCTGAATTCCACGCCTTTACCAGCAGATTCAGGCTTGGGGTTAGAATCATCGAGAGCTCTCAAAACTGGATAGTGTTTGAAAGCCCCAAAAAGATTGAGCACCTTTTTCACAGGCTAGGTGGCTCGCTGAAGCTTGTGAGGATAGTCGGTGAAGGGGAGGAGTCCATCCAGGAACTTACATATTCAAAGCTTTTTACAGTCAGTGTTTATGGGAAAGATAACTGGAAGCTCTGGAGAAAGCTTGGAAGTCAGATAAAGAAAACTTTTAAGACTGAAGGTTCCGCTAAATTCTTTAAGCCGGCTAGGGTCTATGCCATGCCCTCTGAGCTAATCTTAAAGGGATTCCCCGAGACTAAGGATTTTGTTTTCATCTATGGGAAAAAACTCTGGGTGGGGGAGACGATAAAAATTACCGACCCATTTGAGCTGAAAAAACTCGATGTTGGGCGACCTGTTCAGAGGACCATCTTCTCAATTCCTCCCAGACTGGCTAGGATAATGGTTAACCTGACGGAAGTTAGACAGGGAAATTTTCTTGATCCCTTTTGTGGCATTGGGACAATAGTCCAGGAGTTCCTTCTTCAGGGTCTAAATGCATATGGGAGTGACTCAGACCCCAAGGCAATTAAAGGGGCAAAGGAGAACCTAAAATGGCTGAAGAAAGAATTTAGAGTTAAAAAGACCGCCCGTATAGAGGTGTGTGATGCCAGAAAGCTTAAACGCTGCTTTAGAACTAGGTTTGATGCCATAGTTACGGAGCCCTGGCTTGGAAAGCCCCTCAGGCATAATCCCACAAGGGAAGAAGCCATACAAATGACAAATCAGCTTGACCGCTTTTACTATCAGGTTTTCGGCAGTTTCAGGGATGTGATTAAAAGGAATGGGCGGGTTGTATTCGTATTTCCGGCGTATAAGCTCAGGGATGGAAGAATATATAGAAAAGACAGAAGATGGCTGGAAAAGCTTGGCTTTGAAATCTTGGCTAAATATACTGATTTTGAAGAGCGACACAAAGTGATCAGAGACATTCATGTGCTGAGATTTGAAGGGTAATCAACTGTGCAAACATTATCTCGTGCTCTTGCTTTATAGCTACAAGCCCTACTCTTCGTGCGTAATGGGTGTAAAACTGGAACCACATGACTCTGACGCCTCCTTTATTACCTGTCATCCTAAGATGTTAGACTTGGCGTTAAGGCACTATGGTAGGACATAGACTAACCTTAAATACACAAAAAAGCGAATTTTCGATGGTGGTAACCATGATTCTTAGAGGTAAAGTTGTTGGTAGTGAAATTCCACGCTTCAAACACCGATGGTTTGGAATTCTTGAAGTTGAAGTTGAAGGCGTGAAGTATAGGCTCTACATGAGCGGCGTTGCCCAGTGGTTTACAACCGGTGATGAGGTTGAGATTCATGTAAAAGAGAAGCCAAAAATCAAAAGTGGCGAGAAAATCCTTGATTTTGACGATTATGAGCTTTATAAGTTCTATCAGGGAGATAAAATTAAGGTCTGGCCGCTGTGGGAAAAGGAATATGAGGCAAAGCGCTATTCCTCACTCACAGGGGAGCTCCTCTATACCTATAAAATTAAGGCAAGGGAGGCAACTTATGAGAGCGATTTTGAGGCGATAGCAGAGCTCGAGCAGTATCACTATGCATCCCAGAAGGAAAAGGTGGCACTGTGGCGATGCGAAAACGGGCACATTTTTGAAGCGAATACAAAGCAGAAGTGCCCGATCTGCGGAAGTGAAGATGTCCACATCCTTGAGATAAAGGGTTCAACTCCAGCTTCACGCTTCTTAATCCTTGAACTTGAGAATAGAGAAGAATATGAGCCAAGAATTTTGGCTTACGTCAGAGTTGACCCACCGATTCCATTGATGCACAGGCGTTTGCCCAACGGTGAGATAGAGAAGAACATACGCGAGAAGGTCTTTCCAAAGGAGTGGTTCCACCCGGCATTCTGGCCGGAAAAGATTTTTAGGGAGCTTTATGAAGAGCTCAAGAAGAAATATCCAAGAAAAGTCGCCCGTTCAATGTTATGGGAGAAGGCAAAATGGCAGGCCTTAAGGGAGAGCAACACTGCCGGAGCAAGAATTGCGAGGGTGGTTGTTCATCCCGATTACAGGAGCGATGGATTGGGCCAATTGAGCGTTAAAGCTGCATTAGAGTGGATCAAAGAAAGAAGAATTCCGGAGATGAGGAAGAGGAAGCACATAGTAGAGACAATAGCTCAAATGGC